>NZ_WQPW01000102.1:0-135791 GCF_018785465.1 Clostridium sp. MCC328 | reverse complement strand
CGGAAGAGCGGTTTCCATCAATCCGGAACAATGGTTTCCTCAATCCGGACAAGTGGTGTAAAAGTACCCGTAATATTCACCAACACCCCATCGCTCTTCTAAATCAACACGAATCACTAAAACACGTGATGACAACTATTATTATAAGTGTTGGTGGGTAATTTGTCAATCTCAAATCACTTTTGTTTACAATTTCCTGTAGAAAAATTCACATTTTTCTCTTGAAAATCACGCTTTGTTGATTTATAATATCAATATAGGTGATTTTGAGTTTCACACGAGACGCGGAGAAGATAGATAAGAAAGGAAGAATGAAAATGTCAGTTGGAGCAAATATAAAGAAAAGAAGATTCGAGTTAAATATGTCGCAGCAGGATTTGGCAGATGCAATGGGATATAAGACCAGGTCAACAATCGCCAAGATCGAGTCTGGTGAAAATGATGTGACCCAGAAAAGACTTACCAAATTCGCAGAGGTGCTCGACACTACCGTCGAAGCTTTGATGGGTATTACTACCCCTCCTGCTACTTTGACCACAACATACACAACCATTACTTCCGACAAAAGAAATAAGACTGTTGCCATTATCCTTGCCGGTGGTAAATCAATACGCAACCACAAGAACATACCTAACCAGTTCATTGACATCAATGGTAAGCCGGTTATCGTGTATTGCCTAGAAGCATATCAGCGCCACCCTGCAATTGATGACCTCTATGTCGTGTGTCTGAAAGGTTGGGAGAACATTGTGACTGCTTATGCAGAGCAGTTTGGTATTACCAAACTCAGAGGTTTAATCCCCGCTGCTGCCAGCGGTATTTTATCCGTGGAAAACGGTCTTGATTATGTGAAGGATAAATACGGAGATGACGATATCATCATCTTCCAGGAATCCACCCGCCCCATGGTTAATGTCGAGATGATATCCAAGCTTCTCCAGGCATGCTACGAGAACAGTAAGGCGAATATCTGCCAGTCCATGAAGGACTATGTACAGTTCAGTTACAAGGCTGGAAAAGCTGAGTATATCAACCGCGAGGATGTCGTGGATCTTCAGTCCCCGGAAGCTTATCGATTTGACGTAATCAAATCAGTATTTGATGATGCTAAACAGCAGCACCACGCATTGACAGAGAGCTGCTGCGCAATGCTGATGTTTAACTTAGGCTACGATATTAACTTTATCGAAGGTAGCGTCAATAATATAAAGATTATCCGTGATGAGGATATTGCTGTATTTGGAGCTTTGTTGAAACAAAAATAAGAGCCGAAATAAAGATTTTCTTACTACTATATATCGTAAACGCTCCATAGCGAGTACTGAACCAGTCAAAAGCCACTTTTGCGGCTTGGCTTAATTGCTCTTCTTTGGTTTTCGAATACTCTCCGGCAGCTTTTCTGACCATGGAACCAGATCGTCTAAAAAGGATCGGTCTGTTTCAACCCATGTGTTTCGGAATCTCTGTCAGAAGATATTCAAAGTACTCATATGGCTTTAAATGGTTCGCTTTTGCTGTTTCTGCAATGCTGTAAATGATAGCGGATGATTTTGCACCATTGATGGTATCGATCATCTGCCAGTTTTTCTTGCCGACACAGAATCCGCGGATCGCACGCTCTGATGCGTTGTTGTCCATCGGAACATCCCCGTCGGTCAGGAAAACCCGGAGGTATTTTTCCTGATTCAATGCATACGTGAAAGCTTCCCTCAGTTTTTCCGTACCGACTTCACTTTCGTGTTGTTTCAGGTACACAAACAAAGCATCTACCAGTGGTTTTACAACCACCTGACGCTGAACGAGTCTTTCTTCTGATGAAAGTTCTTTGAGTTTCCCTTCCTCCCGGTAGATCGCCTGGATCTGCTTTATGATCAGGAATGAAGCGGACTCTTTCTGGCCTTCTTTTGGAATCATGGCAAGTGCTTCATCAAAGCGTCTGCGGGCATGGACCTTATTCGAGAACTGGAATAAGGTCCATTATCCCAGAAATATTGTTATTCCAGAAGCATGTTTCCACGTGGCATAAATGTTGTTTTTTACAGCATATTTCTTGAATAACGATAGTGCTCTTTTACAATGAAGATGTTACCTATTCATCTCATTATAAAGGAGGATTTATATGGGAAATACAATCTTACCATTCGATGAACTGATGAAAGCAGTTCTGGAGCAACTAAAATCTCAGAAATATATGGATTCAACATTGACCGTATATCGACGAACCTACAAGCGCATTCACATTTTTCTGAATCATCATGGAACGGACATATACACGCATGAATTAGGCAAAGCATTTCTTGCTGATTCAAATGTTAGCAAAACTACCTTTGTAGCCTATTCCTGTGCAGTACGAAGGCTAGATAACTACATTGACAGAAAACCTTACAGGTGCCATCATGGTGATTATAACGAGCAGATCCCTTTGGTGTTTGCAGACACTTTGACTGGGTATCTTCAAGAATGCATAGATAATGGCAATAAACCGGCTACGATCTGCTCAAAAGAAAGAACCTGTATATCTTTTTTGTGCTTTGTGGAAAATGCAGGTTGTTCTGATCTTTCGCAATTAAACACTGGCATTGTATCAAAAGCCTTGCTTACATTCTCCAACAAGGATGCCTATGCACGTATCCGTCAGTTCCTGAATTACCTTGTTGAAAAAGGCATCACAGAAATGGATTTTTCCAGGATTGTTCCGCACTATAAGAGAGGTATGGTGCTTCCTACGACATATACGCCAGATGAAATTTTAAAATGCCAGATATTCTAGCTGTCCGGCGGCACATTGCGGTAGGCGCAAACCGCACGGTATTTTCTCCAGATTCGCCTACCCGATTGTGCCGTGCCGGGACTTACCGCGCTTTTCTCCCGGCTTGGCGGCACATTGTCGTAGCCTTGTTTGAAAGGCAACATTGCTGCTTTTGAAACAAGGCCATGACCCGAAGGTCATAGCCTTTGAAATGAACTTTGAAAACTTCATCAATAATGTCCCTGGTTTTCGACAGCAGCCCGGATCGTTTCCGCATCAATGACTTTCCGTTCCTGCTGGGAACTGATTGTCAGAGCATCGGTCATCAGGTTGTCAATCAGTCTGGGATTTCCCTGAGTGAAACTATGCGCAGCGGCCAGGGCTGCAGGATCAATGATGCTTGTGGATGCCCCTGCCAGCTGAAGCTTGTGCAGGATGTATCTGGAGACTTCGTCGTCAGACAGTCCGGCATAGTTGTAATGGACAGTGATCCGTTGGCGCAGTGCCTCATGAACTGGTTTTCGGAGCGTGTCATTAAGATGGGATTCTCCGCACAGGATCAATGTAAAGTAATTAACCGAGTCGTAGCCGTAGTTCATGAGCATCTTGATGTCATTCAGGATTCCGGTATTCAGGTACTGTGCTTCATCAATGGCGAGGAGAAGCGGCTGGCGTTTTTCTTTGTAAAGATAGGTGATCTGTTCCTGGATAGCCTTGAACATCCCGGTTTTGCCGCCTTTTTCCGGAACTCCAAGAATGAAGCAAAGCTGCTTGTAAAAGTCAGCAACGCTGATGGTGGAGAGACACAGGTATTCCATATGGAACAGGCTTGGATTTAAACTGGCGGCGAAGCAGCGAAGGGCATACGATTTTCCCATTCCGGGGCGGGCAGTAAAAACGCCAATCCCACGGATATCTTTCAGATAGTTCAGCCGATTGGTCATTTCGGTGAAATCTCTGGAAATGAAATGATCTTTTTCTTTCAGCTGCTGTTTGTCAAACGGATTGAAATAGGGCTACCGCAATCCCACTGGCTTTAGACGGTGGGTTAAGGTAGCCGGAAGCGGAGGTTTGTGCTATACTTGCGTTATGGAAACGTGGAAATCAAAAAACAGACACAAATATTTGTTTCGGTATCATATTATTTTCGTATGCAAGTATAGAAAGAAATTGCTGATGTCAAAATAAATATCAGATGATATAAAGCAGTTTTCTTATGAGATATGTCAAAAGCATAAAGTCATTATCAGATATATGCAGACAGATAAAGATCATATTCATTACATGATAGAAACAGAACCAACAATGTCTATCAGTAAAATAGTAAATCTGATGAAGAGTTATACAACATATCATATTTGGAAAAGATATCCGGATTATCTACGAAACATTTCTGGAAAGAACATACTTTTTGGACGGACGGATATTTTGTCTGCAGTGTGGGAAATGTATCAGAAGAGATGCCCCGAAAATATATAGAAAATCAAGGGTAGGAAGGTGGCGACAGTGGGTGTTAAAAGCATATAAATACAGGATATATCCTAATAGCGAACAAAGAATTCAGATTGCAAAAACATTTGGCTGTTGCCGTTTTGTTTACAATCAGACATTGGCATATCGGGAAGAAATATACGAGAAGGAGAAAAAGTCAGTTAGTAAAACGGATTGTAATAATTACTGTAACAGAGAATTAAAGAAAGACTATGAATGGTTAAAAGAAATAGATAAATTTGCTCTGACCAACGCAATCTATCACATGGACGCTGCATATCAAAAATTCTTTAAGGAACATGCAGGATATCCGAAATTCAAGAGCAAACACGATAACCATAAATCATACACAACAAACTTCACAAATGGAAATATTGCGGTAGATTTTGAGACAGGAAAGATAAAATTGCCAAAATTAAAAGCGGTAAAAGCAAGGTTACACAGGGAATATCGTGGGCAGATTAAGTCAGCGACCGTTTCGCAGGTTTCCAGTGGAAAATACTATGTGTCCATACTTGTAGAAACGGAGCATAAGGAACTGGCACATACAAATCATAACATAGGAATCGATTTAGGACTTAAAGATTTATGTATTACTTCCGATGGGAAGGTATATGAGAATCAAAAAATTATAAAAAAATGCGAGAAACAGCTTGTAAAGCTGCAAAGGCAACTGTCACATAAAGGAAAGAGAAGTAAGAACTATTATAAAACAAAGAAAAAGATAGCAATATGCCATGAGAAAATAAGGAATATGAGAAAAGATTATCTGCATAAAGTTTCACATGAGATTATCAGCGAAAACCAAGTGATAGTTTCAGAGAATTTACAGATAAAAAACATGGTAAAAAATCATCATCTGGCAAAAGCCATAAGTGATGTATCATGGTATGAGCTGACAAGACAGTTAGAGTATAAGGCAAAATGGAATGGCAGGAAATACATCAAAATAGATACATTTTATGCCAGTAGTCAATTATGTTCTGTTTGCGGGTATCAGAATCCAGATACAAAAGATTTGTCAGTGAGGACATGGATATGTCCGAAATGCGGAGCAGAACATGACAGGGATATCAATGCCGCGAAAAATATACTGACAGAAGGATTAAGACAAATAGCATAAAGAAATATATAGGGCAGGGACTGCCCAAATTAACGCCTGTGGAGATAGTAGGTTACGAGGTCGATGAAGCAGGAAACCCATTGGCTTAAGACAATGGGTAGTTCACTGGAAAAGGTGAAAAAAGGTGCAGACAGACCAGAAAACAGGCGCACAGGCGACGGACCCGATGACGGGGGCAGAGGCTCTGGATCCCGTCTATCGGCGGCGCTGTCTTCTGGGCAGTTTATCTGGCGTTTCTGCATTTTGTGGATAATGAATATCTGGGATTTTTCGTGGTTGCGATTTTGATCACGATCTACTCGGAGATCTGGGCGAGAGTTCTGAAGACACCGGCGACGACGATTTTGATGCCGACGGTCATCCCACTGATTCCGGGAGGATCCCTGTACTATGCGATGGACGCGGCGCTCCGCCATGATGCTCCGGAGTTCATCCTGAAGGCCCAGAAAGCCATCGGGCTTGCGGTCGCGCTTGTGGCCGGAATCATGATCGTTACGTCATTGAGGCGGCCGATCGAGGCGCTGGTGCACATAGTAGCTAAGAAAAAATATTGACGAACAAATGTTTGCAATATATAATGAATTTATGGGAAAGCAGAATACATAAAAGGCGGCCTGCCCTCCATAAAAGGAGGGGCTTCCCCCTCCGGACGAAAGAAAGGAGGGCGATGCCAATGTATGTTACATATTCGGACTTGATCCAGATAGGTATCTTCATTGTAGCTCTCGTAGGATTGTGTTACACAATTTTCGGGAAAAGAAAATAGCCGCCACTACCCCAATAGTGACGGCTGTTACATTGTAACAAGCTAGTTATAAAGGGTAGGCCGTGTGTATCTGACTTTCCCTTTTTGTATCTATAGTCTATCATATTCGAAAAGTGAATTCAAGTACTATTTCCCTTCAGTTGTCACCGACAACCCCGGCGTTACTGCTTACGCTTTGCGTAAACAGTAACGGGATTTTGCCGATGCTTCGCATCCTAAATCGGCAAAATCCGCATCCAGGACATTATATTATGGTATTTTCGGTGCCGAAAATACCTACTTGGAATAGCTGTTGCATATTTTCATGAATATGGCGACATTTTAATCAGTTCTCTTCGATCTCTTCACACATCAGGGCTTCTTTCCTGCGCTCAAATTCCTCATACATCAGTCCGCGCTCTGCGGTTTCGATCTCGCCTAACTGGTTATCGTAGGGATCGGTGCGCCAGTATTTCTTTTCGACGGTAAAAGGTGCCTGAAAGGCGCGGTTGGCGACCATGCGGTATGGGTCAAGGTTTCCGAAATAGAAGCGGCGGCGTTCCTCGTTCTCGGCGCGGACAGCTCCAATCCCGTAAGAGGGATCCGCGTAGATCCAGCCGAACGGGGCGGCGTAGAAGCGAACCCAGTCATGACCGCCGATGAAGTCCGGCTCTGCGGCGAGTCCGCTCTGCCACTGGGCGGGGATTCCGGCGCAGCGGCACAGGGTGATAAAAAGAAGTGCGAAGACTCCGCAGTCCCCCGTGAAGGTTCTGGCGCAGTTCCCCGGAATATCCTCCAGGGAGAAGTAGGCCGGCATGTAGGTGTATTTGAAGTTCAGGGTGATGAAGTCGTAAAAGTTTCTGGCTTTTTCGAGTGGAGTCTCACAGCCTTTCGAGAGTTCTGCGGCGAGTGCACGGATGTACGGAGTGAAGACGATGTGCGGGGCAAGTTCAGCGAGATCATCAGATACGCCCACCTCAAATTCACGTAGAGACGAAGAACTGGATTCATTACTGGAATGAGCATACAGCTGGACAGTCTCTGCGGCCTTGTGATTCAAACCGGCAGACAGAGTTTGCTCCTGAGATACCGTTCCAGACATCTTCGGAGGCATCTGTAAAGCGCTCCGGCTCCAGATAGATCATTTTCCTGCGGTCCTCCGCGACAAAGGCCTTTGCGGAGAGCGGTGCCAGAAGTTCATACTCCGCAGCCGGGATGTCTGTGAAGATGGCAGGAAGTGGGGCGATATCGATCCGCTCATCTCCGCGGATGATCCGGATCCCGATCGCCTCAAAATCGATCGCTTCTTCGGTGAAGATCAGTTTTAACAGGACTCCGACATCCGTATACAGGTGGACGCGCTGATAGTCGGTATCAAAAATGAAGTTTCCGAGTGAATAGAAAATTGCTTTTCCGTTGTCAAAGAGCTCGTAGTTTTCCGGGACATGGGGATGATGGGCGACGACCACATCGGCTCCGAGTTCCAGAAACTTGAGGTAGCGGTCTCTGGTGTAGGGACTTGGAAGACTTGTGAATTCTTCCCCGCCGTGGGAGACGATCACGCACCAGCGGCAGCGGGACTTGATCTCGGCGATTCGTTTTGCGATGAGATCGAGGTCATCCCAGCGGAAAATACCGGGTTCGGTGGCGGTTGCCGGGATGCATTCCGCCTGGTAGGCGACACAGAACATGCCGATCCCGCCTGCCTCGTCGAGATACACAGGTTCGGACGCTTCGGTGTCATTCATTCCGGCCCCCATCGTGAGACAACCCATTTCTTCGGCGATCTTTTTTGTGCTCATAACACCTTCCCGCCCGGCATCCATCGTGTGGTTGTTCCCGATACTCCAGATGTCCGCATGGATATCTTTCAGGACGCGCGTCGCCGCGGGATTCATGCTGTGAAAGAAGACTCCGCGGGATCCGTCATCCTTCGCGTCGATCAGTGCGCCTTCCACATTTGCGACAGTGTGATCAGCGCTGTGGAAAAAATCGAGGACGGGGGCAGACAGCAGATGTTCATCCTCCCAGCGGTGATCCATGTAGCGGTCAAATCCGATATCTCCGGTAAAAACGATCGATGTTTTCTTCTTTTCCATGGAACCACCTCCTATCTGGCCAGCCGGTAAAGAGCTTCTGCAAAAATATGTACATTTTCCATCAATCGGTCGATCTCCATGAACTCGTCCGGCTTGTGCTCGCGGACTTCATCGCCTGGGAAGATCGGTCCGAAGGCGACAACGTTCGGGATCGCTTTCGCGTAGGTGCCGCCGCCGATGGATTTCGGTATCGCAGGAAGTCCGGTCTCGTCTGCGTATACATGCAGAAGAGTCTGGACCAGCTCGCAGTCTTCCGGAAGATAGAGACATGCTTTGTGGGTTTCATTTACCTTCAGGAATCCTGCGTTCAGGAATGCCGCGTCGCAGATCGGAGCACAGTCATCGTAGGTGAAGGTTACCGGGTAGCGATAGTTGATGCGGATCAGGAAACTTGTCTCATCGCCCTGGATCGTTCCGAGGTTGAATGTGAGTTTTCCGCTCGGTTCATCGGAAAGAGCGAT
Source organism: Clostridium sp. MCC328 (assembly GCF_018785465.1). Lineage (NCBI taxonomy): Bacteria > Bacillati > Bacillota > Clostridia > Eubacteriales > Clostridiaceae > Clostridium > Clostridium sp. MCC328. The sequence continues at coordinate 127,123 of NZ_WQPW01000102.1, read as the reverse complement.
CCCGAGGGAGGTCCCGTCGCTTTCCAGCCCGACATGATCGGAGAGAAAGTGAACAAAACCGAGTAACGGTTCATCGAGCGGAAGTGTTCCGAGCGCATCCATCAGGAGGCCGATCGCATTGATCCCGAGTTCCGGGGAAGCTCCGTGGGCACTGACGCCGTTTGCGAGGATCTCGAATCCGTCTGCAGTTTCAGTGCAGGTGATCCGGTCACATCCGGCGGCGAGGACCATGAGCTGCGGCTTCATATCGTCCGGGCAGGTGATCTCTGCTCTGGCGGAGGCCGGGACTACATTCGGCGCGGATCCGCCGGAAATCTTTGTGAGACGGACATCGCCGGTCTGGGTGTAGTCCGCTTCATAGTTGACATTGATGATCCCCTTTTCCCCGTTGATGACCGGATATTCTCCATCCGGGGTGAATCCCATGACAGGGAGTTCGCCGCCGTGGCTCTTGTAGTATTTCATGTCATTGCTTCCGGTCTCCTCGTTTGTTCCGAAGAGGATCCGGATCCGGCGTTTTAAGGGGAGACCGCTGTCACGCAGGGCGGCCATCGCGTAAAGGGCGGCCATTGTCGGACCTTTGTCATCCATGGAACCACGGCCGAAGATCTTTCCGTCCCGGATCTCACCGCCGAACGGATCGAAGGTCCATCCTTCCCCTTCCGGGACAACATCGAGATGCCCGAGGACGGCGATCATCTCATCGCCTTCACCGAATTCACACCATCCCATCTGGTGATCAAGATCAGTGGTGCGGAAACCGAGTCCCTTTGACACAGCCAGGGCGTGGTCAAGGCATTTGCGGACATTGGGGCCGTATGGGGCGCCATCTGCAGGCGGTTCCTGCACACTGCGGATCCGGATGCTTTCCGCCAGGGATTGAAGAAGTGGTTCTTTTTGAGGTTCGACAGCTTCTTTCAGAGTCATAGATACTCATCCTCCTCTCAAAAAAAATCCGCCAAAAGCAGACCAGGAAGACAAGAGCGGTTTGATCTCGCTTTTGTCGTTGGTTCTCGCTTTTGCCGGATTTCAGATTGCTTGCCAGACAGCGGTAACTGCCATTTGCAGAATGAAGCAGCAACATTGCGTATTCATTTGTGTTTATTATAATGAGGTGGAAATGGTTTGTCAATAAAAAATAAAAATTTGGTTAAAAATATTAAAATTACTGAAAATACAAAAATGAGAACAAAAAGTACAGATCTTTCGAAACGTAAGACAGGAGACGTGGAAAAATAATTGCGGAAATTCTGGAAAGCACGCCGCCGGTCCGGACGAGAGAGCAGATGTGATTACTTTTTATGGGCAGGAATTTTCTGAACTGAAAACTCCGTACAATATAGTAGTGGCCGCAGATGTACTGGAATTCGTACAGGGATTGACAGAATGGATTTCCTATATTATGATGCTGAAATATGGTGGGACAAGTATTGGAAATGAGAGCGTGACTGAACCCAGCCGCGCGCGAGCTGATGAAAAGAGGAGAGCAGAATGGCTGAAACCGGTGAGGAGACATATTATATTGTAGGAGAATCAAGAACGAATGTGGATAACGCGATCACAAAGGTGTATGGAAGCTTTTTTATCGCATTTGAGGTGATCCCATCAACAGGAGAGATCATACAGACAGACTGTTCGAGAACGCTGGAGCTGACAAATGATTTTATACGAAAGCTTTTTCTGCATAAGCACCTGGAAACGGATGCGAAGGTGATCGAGGAGGCGATCCAGCGCCGATATCATGGTTCTTCCTGGAAAGCGCTGATCGTTGCCTATCGGGACGCGTTAAAGCATTATCAGCGCGCGATGGCCGCCGAAGCAGAGGAAAAGGGGAAAAAAGGTGACAACTGAAAAGAATGAAGAGATGACAAGCGAAGAAGTCCTGACCTGCGCGATCAATATCGGGGAGCAGCTCCTCGTGAGCGGGGCGGAGATCAGCCGTGTGGAGGATACGATCCGGAGGATCTGCAATGCCTACGGGATCCGGCAGAGCCATATTTTCTCGATCGCGTCGTGTATCATCGTGACGCTGGAGACGAAGGAGCGGAAGTGGATCACGCAGACGCGAAGAATTTTAAGTTACGGGACGGATATGTGGAAGCTGGACCGGCTGAATGACCTTTCGAGGCGGATCTGCGCGACGCAGCCGTCCTTTGAGGTGATCGACCGGGAGTACGAAAAAATATTGAAGGGGCCGACCTATTCCCCGGCGGTGCAGTGCGGGATCTATGCAATGACAGCCGGGGCGTTTGCCATTTTCTTTGGAGGAAATCTGTGGGATGGATTTGCGTCCCTGTTTGTCGGGGCGCTGATCCGCGTGACCTTATATGCGCTCTCCGCGATCAAGCTGAAGGCGATCTTCTCCAATATCCTCTGCTCTCTGATCTCCGGTATGGCATGTATTCTTGTCTGCTATCTCGGGATCGGACAGCATGTCGAGATGATCATGATCGGGAATATCATGCTCCTGATCCCGGGAGTCCTGATGACGAACTCATTCCGGGATTTCATCAGCGGGGACATGATCAGCGGACTTCTGCATTTTTCGGAGGCGATGATTACAGCCGTCTGTGTGGCAGCCGGGTTTATTCTTTCTAAAATACTTCTTGGAGGGATGTTATGAGTCAGGATGTTCTTTCAGTCATCGCATCGTTTTTCGGGTCGCTCGGATTTGCGATCATTTACAACATCCGCGGGCGCAGAGTCTGGATCCCGGCGATCGGCGGGGCAGTTTTCTGGGCAGTGTATCTTGTATTTTTACATTTTGTGAATAATGAATATCTGGGATTTTTCGTTGTGGCGATCCTGATCACGATCTACTCGGAGATCTGGGCGAGGATCTTAAAGACACCGGCAACGACGGTCCTGATGCCGACGGTCATCCCGCTGATCCCGGGAGGTTCCCTGTACTATGCGATGGACGCGGCTCTCCGGCGCGACATGCCGCAGTTTATCGTAAAGGGGCAGGCGGCGATCGGACTTGCGATCGCGCTTGCGGCGGGGATCATGGTCGTGACGTCGTTGAGGAGGCCGATCGAGGCGCTGGTGCACATAGTAGCTAAGAAAAAATATTGACGAACAAATGTTCGTAATATATAATAGTGATGTGGGAAAGCAGAATACATGAAAGGCGGCCTGCCCTCCGGTTTCGGAGGGACTAACCCTCCAGACGAAAGAAAGGAGGTTGCTGAGTGCCGGTGGCACTCGTCCAGCAACGACCGGAGTGGAACGTAGAAATGCCAATGTACGTTACATATTCGGATTTAATCCAGATAGGTATCTTCATTGTCGCTCTCGTTGGATTGTGTTACACAATCTTCGGGAAAAGAAAATAGCCGCCACTACTGCAATAGTGACGGCTGTTACAATGTAACAAACTAAACTATGAAGGGTAGGCCACATGTATCTGACTTTCCCCTTTGTATTTATAGTGTAGCATATTTGAAAATTGAATTCAAGTCTTTATTTATTTTCCGTCGTCACCGACATTCCAGGTATAATCTTCCCTTCAGCCGCCTTCTTAAACATCTCCTCCATCGTATGCCATCCCAGCACTGCGCACTTGACCCGCGCCGGCATATGGGATACATCCTGTAAGATGGAAGCTTCCTCCAGAGGTTCCAGCTCATCGCCCTTTGCAGTTCCTTTGATCATCTCAAGAAACAGGTTTGCGAGGCGCAGCGCCTCATCCTTTTTCTTACCAATGATCAAATCTAACATCATATCCGCGGAGGCCTGGGAGATCGCGCAGCCGTCTCCGACGAAAGCTCCGTCGACGATCTCATCGTTCTCGACCTTTAATTTCAGCCAGATATCATCACCGCAGCTCGGGTTTACGCCCTCTAAGACGAGGTTTGCGTCCGGCAGTTCATGCTTGTGAGTCGGATGAAGATTGTGTTCAATTAAAATTTCATTATAAAATGTATTACTCATATCCCATTTTTCTCCTTAATCCGCCAAGACTCTCAAGGAATGCCCGGATCTCCTCCTCTGTATTGTAGAACGCGAGGCTCACACGCGTCGTGGAGGCGGTTCCAAGGTACTGTAACAGCGGCTGTGCGCAGTGGTGACCGGCGCGGACACAGATATTGTCAGCGTTTAAGATCTCTGCCACATCATGGGGGTGGACGCCATCCACAGCGAAGGACAGGATTCCGTGATGGTTGTCCGGATCGCTGCTCCCGAGAACACGGATTCCGGGAATATTCATCATGCCCTCGTAGGCGATTCTCGTGAGCCTGTTCTCCTGTGCCTCGATTGCGTCGAAACCGATATTTTTCATGTAGCGGACTGCCTCAGCCAGCGCGTAAGCGCCTCCGGCATTGACGGTTCCCGCCTCGAACTTATGCGGAACCTCTGCCCAGACAGCGCCCTCTCTTGTGACAGATTCGATCATTTCGCCGCCGGTGAGGAAGGGCGGAAGCTTCTCAAGAAGCTCTTTCTTTCCGTAAAGAGCGCCGATTCCCATTGGAGCCAGCATCTTGTGACCGGAGAAAGAAAGGAAATCCACGCCCAGATCCTGTACGTCAACAGCGATATGCGGAACGCTCTGGGCACCATCGCCGACCAGGATCACGCCGTGGCGATGGCAGATCTCAGCGAATGTCTTTAAATCATTCCTGCATCCGAGCACATTGGAGATCTGCGTGATCGCGGCGATCTTTGTGCGGTCCGTGATCATGCTCTCCAGACGTTCAGCAGGGATCGTTCCATCCATGTCGCACTCAAGATATTTCACCGTCGCACCGTAACGCTTTGCAGCCTGCTGCCACGGGAGAATATTGCTGTGGTGTTCCATGATACTGACAATGATCTCGTCGCCCGGTTTTAACAGGTACTCGGAGAGAGTGTAGGCCGCAAGATTCAGGCTCTCTGTGGCGTTTCTCGTAAACACGATCTCCTCAGGACATGATGCGTGAAGGAAGTCAGCGACTGTCTTTCTTGCGTCCTCATAACATTCCGTCGCCTCTTCGCTTAACTCGTAGAGACCGCGGAACGGGTTTGCGTTATATTTCTCATAAAACCGCTTTTCCGCGTCCAGGACACATGCGGGCTTCTGGGAAGTCGCCGCATTGTCCAGGTAGATAATATCACGGTTTTTTAACAGCGGGAAATCTTCCCGGATTTTATTTACATCCATTGGAACCCTCGCTTTCTAAGTAGGAGGCAACGTCTGCCTTCGTCTTCTCATCAGGTACGAAACGGAGAACCGCGTCGATCCTTGCTTTCGCCATCATTTTGTAGATCTCGGCGAGAGCCATGCCGCGGCTTTCCAGATAGAATACAAGGTCCTCATCCAGCTTTCCGATAGTGGCACCATGGTTTCCTTCCACATCCTCCTCGGCGCAGAGAATCAGCGGGATCGTCTGGTTGACCACATCGTCGTCGAGAAGAAGAACATCCTCTTTCTCATTTCCGACAGCCCCCGCAGCACCCTTCTTAAAGTCGATGGTTCCGCGGAACAGCTTTCTCGCGTTTTCATGGAGCACGCCGTCGGTCCTGATCTCACTGACGGATTTCTTTCCCTCGTGGAGTGCCACGTAGTTCATATCGAGCACGCAGTCATCGGCAACTGTGTAGGCGATGTCTGCTGTAAAATTACTCTTTTTGCCGATAAGTTCAGCCTTACAGCCGTTGTAGACCTTATCGCCGCTGAGGAACAGGTGGATGACGGAGAGCTTCGCGCCGTCAGCAACCTTCGCCCCGATATCGTTCAAAACAGTCCTCGCGTTTTTGTTGCGGATGATCTGGACGAGAGTCACCTTCGCGTCTTTTTCCAGAATCAATTTCGTCTGCACGGCGGAAAGCCCGGTGTGTTCAGACTGGGAGACGGCAGCAGGATTTTCTCCGACCGGGCTGGGACTTCCGGTCCTTTCAGGATCGACGCTTCGTTCAGCCGCCATATCCATGATAACGGTCATATTGCTTCCTTCTTTTGCCAGAATTCCAAAGGTGTTCAGGCTGTGCTCAAAAGCACCGTAGGCAAATCTGATCCGCGCCGGTTCCCCGGAGACATCGCTGTCAGCAGAGAGCAGTACCGCACCAGCGGCACTTTCTCTTATCAGCATATCCATATCGGATCCCATGCCGCCGGCGACATCCTTAAAACGGTCCGGAAGACCGGCCGGGCAGACAGTCTTTGTGATCCCTGCCGGGATCTCAAGGTTTCCTTCATGCGCTCCGGAGACAGAAATCCCGGAGACCGCAGTCTCATTCATTTTCAGCCAGTTCCATGTCTTAGAAGGGAGCTGGTTGATCTTCATGTTCTCCATCATCCAATACTTCCTTTCATTTCCAGATGGATCAGATTGTTCATCTCCACCGCGTATTCAAGCGGAAGCTCCTTCGAGACATTATCGGCGAAGCCGCTGACGATCAGGGCTCTCGCGTCCTCCTCGGAGATACCGCGGGACATCAGATAGAAAACGGCGTCATCGCTGATACGGCCGATCTTTGCCTCGTGTCCGACATCGGCGTCCTTCGTGCGGATATCCATCGCCGGGATCGTGTCGGAACGGGAGATATCGTCGAGCATCAGGGACTGGCAGGAGACAGCAGATTTGCTGCCCTTTGCCTTCGCGGATACGACAACGGAGCTTCGGAAGGTGCTGATCCCGCCGTCCTTGGAGATCGATCTCGTATTTACATAGGAAGAAGTTTTCGGTGCGTTATGGACAACCTTACATCCGGTATCGAGGTTCTGTCCCTTACCGGCGAATGTGATTCCGGTGAACTCGGATCTTGCACCCTCGCCGTTCAACACGCTCATCGGGTAGAGGTAAGAAACATGGGAACCGAAGGAACCGGATACCCACTCGATGACTCCGCCTTCCTCGACCTTCGCCCGTTTGGTGTTTAAATTGTACATATTTTTCGACCAGTTTTCGATCGTAGAGTAGCGGAGCTTTGCGTTTTTTCCGATGTAAAGCTCGACACAGCCGGCATGGAGGTTTGCCACATTGTATTTCGGAGCGGAACATCCCTCGATGAAATGTAAGGACGCGCCCTCATCGACGATGATCAGAGTGTGCTCAAACTGTCCGGCACCTGCGGCGTTTAAACGGAAGTAGGACTGCAGCGGGATCTCGACGGAAACTCCCTTCGGAACATAGACGAAGGAACCGCCGGACCAGACAGCGCCGTGCAGGGCTGCGAATTTATGGTCATGGGGGGTCACGAGCTTCATAAAGTGGTCCTTTACCATATCGGCATATTCACCGGTCAGGGCACTTTCCATATCAGTATAGATAACGCCCTGCTCCTCAACCTCCTTGCGGACATTGTGGTAGACGAGTTCGGAGTCATACTGGGCACCCACGCCTGCGAGGGAGGTGCGCTCCGCCTGCGGGATCCCAAGCTTTTCGAAGGTGTCCTTGATCTCTTCCGGAACCTCGGACCAGTTACCCTTCATCTTTGTATTTGCGCGGACATAGGTGGCGATGTTGTCCATGTTCAACCCTTCGATGGACGGGCCCCAGTCCGGAACCTTCATTTCATGATATATTTTTAAGGAGTTCAACCGGAAATCATGCATCCACTCCGGATCATGCTTCTCTTCGGAGATCTTTTCCACAATGTCTTCGGTGAGACCGTTTTTAATACGGTAAGCGTCCTTCTCGTCATTGCGGAAGTCGTACATGTTGCGGTCAACGTCCTCAACATACGTCTTTTCCTTCATTAATCGTTCTCTCCCTTCTCGTTTGCGGAAGCGATAAACTGCTCGAAGCCGTTCTCATTGATCTCATCGACGAGAGAACCATCGCCCTCGGCAACCAGGCGGCCGTCTACGAGAACATGGGTCTTGTCCACATGGAGAGACTCCAGGATCCTTGTGCTGTGGGTGATGATGAGGAGCGCGCCGTCCTTGCTCTTCTGGTACTCCTCGATTCCCTTGGAAACGGTGCGGACCGCGTCGACATCGAGACCGGAGTCTGTCTCATCGAGGATCGCTAAGGACGGATTTAAGAGAAGAAGCTGCAGGATCTCCGCTTTCTTTTTCTCACCGCCGGAGAAGCCGACATTCAGATCACGGAAGCCGTAGGACGGATCCATGTCGAGAACCTCCATGGCTTTCTGGAGTTCTTTATTGAAATCCCAGATACGGATGTTCTTTCCGGTCCTCGCGGAGAGGGCGCTGCGGATAAAGTTGGAGAGGGAGATCCCCGGAACCTCAAGCGGGTTCTGGAAGGAGAGGAACATACCGAGGCGGGCGCGCTTGTCAGCTGCCTCTTTTGTGATATTCTCACCGCCAAAGAAGATCTCACCGTCCGTGACGTGGTAATTCGGGTTTCCCATTAAGGTACATCCGAGGGTGGATTTTCCGGCGCCGTTCGGTCCCATGAGAACATGGGTCTCGCCTTTGTTGATGGTTAAGCTGATTCCGTGCAGGATGGATTTTTCTTCCACATCCACGGAGAGATTTTTTACATTTAATAATGGTTCTGACATATCGGATTCCTCCATGTATTTTATATAAGGTAAAAATGTAGGTTTCAGCAATTTCCGGACAGATATGAACCGACACCGGAGCTGATCTCCGGGATACGTTCCGTCTGCCGGGACTAAACCTAGTCACTTGCTAGGCGATGCAATGATATTATACCTGTATTGAGAAAAATATGCAAGAAGCAATTCCTACAAACATGCTATGAATTGGTATTTATTCCTGTACAATCCGATATTTCCGGCAAAATCTGCAGGATTCATGAAACTGCAACAATCGGAAAACAATTCTGAAACATGGGCATGGTAGGCTGAGCAAAACAGCTGAAATCACAGACGGGATCGGACCGGAGGCAGGAGTTTCTATACAGAAATTTTGCAAACCTTACGAAAATATAAAATCATTATAAACTGGAAAAACAGATATTGACAGAATGACAGGGTGTCACTATAATGTTGACAGGTTGTCACTTTTACAAAAGAAGGGAAATGTCAGAAATACGTTTTGTGATTTCGACAGAAGGGAGATGGAATTATGCCGACCGAGCGGTTTCTGCGGCTTCCGAAAGAGAAAATTGAAGCAATTCGGATCGCAGCGGCAAAGGAGTTTATGAGAGTGCCTCTTGAGGAAGCATCAATCAACCGGATCGTCCACGACGCGGATATATCAAGAGGAAGCTTTTATACATATTTTGAAGATAAGCAGGATCTGTTGAAGTGGCTGATCTACGCCCAGGCGGAACAGCATTTTAACAACTATATCGAGCGGCTCCGGGAAAACGGAGGCGATCTGTGGGATATGCTTGAGAGTGTGTTCGACCGCGGAATGGATCTTATGGAGCGGGCAGGTCTGATCAATATTTTTCAGAATCTGATCAAGAGCGCGAAGTTCATGGATATTTTCAGGGGCAATCCGGAGTCTGACCCGCAGGTATGCCGGGAAAATCAGAGGTTTATGAAGCTCTTATATGAAAATATCAACCAGGACAAAGCGCCGATCAGCAGGGAGGCCTTAAATGAGCTGATCGAAATGCATATGGTAGTATTTATCATGTCGATCAAGCGCTTTTTCCGTGACGGGGAGGCGAGAGAGGAAGCTTCTGAGTATTACAAACGCCATATCCATATGCTTCACTACGGCATATGTGCATATAGATCAGACAGCAGGGAAGAGGAGCAGCGGTAAGGAATAGAAAAGAAAAGCTGCCCGCGAAACAGAACATGCGGATCGGAAGAAAGAAAAGAATCCGCAGGAGAGATCAAAAAGCAACAGGTTGCAGAAAATGAGGAGGAACCATGAAGAAAGCAGGTAAGATCGTAATCGGGCTTGTATGCGTCGGCGCATTTGGAGCCTTGATGTTCACAAGATTTACGAAAAAAGAAGAGCCGATCGAGGCCGTTCCGAACCCGACCGTCGTCGTCCAGACACCGGAGACAGGAAATATTGAACTTTCCACAGGACTGACAGGTACTGTGGAACCGGCAGATCAGGTATACATTATCCCGAAGGGAAGCGGAGAAGTACTGGAGGTTTATGTAAATCAGGGCGATACCGTACAGAAGGGGCAGAAGCTGTTCCGCATCGACAACAAGCAGTTAGACGCGGCAAGGATCACGTTAAATACGACCCAGGTATCCTTAAACGATGCCCAGACATCTGTAAACAGGATGAAGGCCCTCTACGAGAGCGGAGATATTTCCGCCCAGGCCTACGAGCAGGCGGTAAGCGGTCTGTCCATGGCGAAGCTCCAGTATGATTCCGCAAAATTAAACTATGATACCCAGAGCGAGAACACGGTCGTTACCGCGCCGATCGCCGGTGTCTTAGAGCAGTTCGGCGTGCAGGTGCATGATATGTCTGCGGGCGGTTCTGTCGCAGGCGTTGTATCCGGTGCAGGCGGAAAAACACTGACCTTCAACGTGTCGGAGCGTGTCATGAAGGGATTAAATATCGGTGATCCTGTGACGGTGGAGAAGAACGGAACGGATTACAGCGGCGCGATCTCCGAGATCGGCAGCATGGTGGACGCGTCCACAGGACTTTTCAAGGTGAAAGCGACCTTGGGGGACGCGGACGGACTTGCCAGCGGAACGATGGTAAAGGTTTATGTGACAGCGGAGAAGGCGGACAACGTCATGGTCGTTCCGGCAGACTGTGTGAACTACAGCAATGGAGACGCTTACGTGTATACATATGATGCCGCGACATCAACGGCGAAAAAGACTCCAGTGGAAGACGGACTCATCGATTCTGACAAGATTCAGATCGTTTCCGGACTTTCCTACGACGACGAGGTCATCACAAGCTGGTCCAAGGAGCTTTATGACGGCGCCGCTGTGAATATTCAGGGCAGTGATGATGGCGAGGAAACGGAAGCCGACAGCGAGGAGAGCTCTGAAGGAGATACAGACAGTAGTGAGACAACAGCAGAAGAGACTACAGAAGCCGCGGAAACGGCAGCAAAATAAGGAGGCACAAGGAACATGGGACTTACCAAAAAGGTCTTAAAACGGCCGGTCACAACTGTTCTTGTTGTGCTCTGCCTGATCGTATTCGGTCTCAGCTCGATCTTTTCATCCCAGCTTGAGCTGATCCCGGAAATGGAGATGCCGATGCTGATCGTCAGCGCGGTCTACCCGGGAGCAAGCCCGGATGACGTGGATCAGCTTGTGATCAGTAAGATAGAGGATGAGATCGGAACGCTTTCCGGTGTCGATTCCGTCACCAGCATGTCTTCGGAAAACTTCGGAATGGTCCTGGTCCAGTATGACTATGACCAGGATATCGATAAAGCTTACGATGACTTAAAGAAAAAGCTGGATGGGATCAAGTCGGATCTCCCGGATGATGTCGATACCCCGACGATCATCGAGATGGATATCAACAGTACGCCGTCCATCACCCTCGCGGTCAACAATGACAGCGTGGATAACCTCTATAACTATGTAAATGACGATATCGTTCCAGAGATCGAAAAACTGACTTCCGTAGCCAGTGTCGACGTATCCGGTGGTCAGGAGGCCTATATCAAGGCGGAGCTGATCCCGGAAAAATTAAGCCAGTATCATGTGAACATGAATACCATCATTGCGGCTTTAAAGTCTGCGGACTTTTCCATGCCGATCGGAAGTACCTCCGTCGGAAACAAGGATCTTTCCGTGACATCCGGAACATCCTTTGACACGATGGAGCTTTTAAAGAAGATCCCGATCACACTGGGCAACGGAAATATCATCTATATGGAAGATGTTGCCAATATCTACAATACCGTTGAGGCAAAGGACAGTATCGGACGTTACGACGGCAAAGACACGATGACGATCGGTGTCAAGAAAAATCAGGACAGCGACCACATTACCGTTTCCAAGGCAGTCCAGGAGACAATGCAAACGTTAAAAGCACAGGATCCGTCTCTGGAGTACGTCGTTGTCAATGATTACAGTGATCAGATCAGCAATTCCTTAAAGAGCGTATTCCAGACCATGATCATGGCAGTCATTATTGCGATGTTCATCATCTGGCTGTTCTTCGGGGATATCAAGGCATCCCTGATCGTCGGAACCTCCATCCCGGTATCAATTTTAGCGGCCCTCATCCTCATGAAGACCATGGGCTTTACGTTAAACGTCATCACCCTGTCGAGTCTGGTTCTCGGCGTCGGAATGATGGTTGATAACTCAATCGTAGTTCTGGAAAGCTGCTTCCGCTTTACGGATAAGGGCGGTGGCTTTGTTGAAACGAGAAAAGCCGCAATCGATGGTACTGCAGCTGTGCTGGAATCCATCATCGGTGGTACCGTTACGACCTGTGTCGTATTTATCCCGTTAGCTCTGATCTCCGGAATGAGCGGACAGATGTTCAAGCCGTTAGGCTTCACAATCGTATTCTGTATGATTGCGTCCCTGATTTCCGCGATGACGCTTGTACCGCTCTGTTACGTGTACTACCGTCCGAAGGAGAAGGAAAATACCCCGGCCTCCGGCATCATGAGAGCTCTGCAGAATGGATACCGTTCCCTGATGGAGAAGCTTTTAAAGAAAAAAGCGATGGTCATGGGAACCGCCGTTGTGCTTGTGATCTTCTCCCTGTTCCTTGCGACAAAGTTAAAGACAGAGCTTATGCCGGCAGATGATCAGGGAACGATCGCAGTGACGATTGAGACCCAGCCGGGTCTTAAGATCGAGGAGGTCGATAAGATCCTCCAGAGAGCAGAGAACTATGTGACTCAGGATCCGGATCTTGATTCCTACATGCTCTCCTACGGAAGTTCCGGACTTTCCATGAATATGGGCGGAAGCGGAGCGACCCTGACGGCATATTTAAAGGATGACAGAGGCAGAAAGACGGATCAGGTGCTCAAGGAATGGAAACGCGATATGCAGAAATGGTCGGATTGTTCGGTCAGTCTGGAAAGCCAGAGCTCTCTGGGTAGTGGGATGTCCATGGGAAATGCGGAGGATCTCGAATATATTCTTGTCAGCACACAGTACGATGACTTAAAGAAAGCATCGGATGAGATCGTTTCCGAGCTCCAGAAACGCCCGGATGCGACAAACATCCACTCTTCCCTTGAAAACAGTGCTCCCCTTGTAAAGATCAATGTGGATCCGGTCAAGGCGGCAGCGGAGGGACTTTCCCCGACCGCCGTTGCTTCCCAGGTATACATGATGGTCAGCGGAACGACGGCAACGACCCTGAATGTTGACGGAAATGATATCGATGTAAAGGTTGAGTACGCGGATGATGAGTACGATACGATCGATAAGCTCCAGGGAATCGTTCTTCCGACAGCGACCGGCGGATCCGTAGCCCTTATGGATATCGCGGATATCGGCTTCAAGGACAGCCCGCAGAGTATCACAAAGAGTGATAAGCAGTATCAGGTGACCATCACCGGTACGCTGACAGAGGGAGCGGACAGCACCACGAAGGATAAGATCCAGAAGGAGGTCATCGATAAGTACTTATCCGGCACGATCTCCATGCAGGAAAACACATCCACAAAGATGATGAACGAAGAGTTTGCGTCCCTGGGACAGGCGATCGCCACAGCCGTATTCCTTGTATTTGTTGTAATGGCTGCACAGTTCGAGTCACCAAAGTTCTCCATCATGGTGATGACGACGATCCCGTTCGCCCTGATCGGTTCCTTCCTGTTCTTATGGTTAGTGGACTGCCCGATCAGCATGACCTCCCTGTTAGGCTTCTTAATGTTAGTCGGAACGGTAGTAAACAATGGTATTTTGTACGTCGATACGGCGAACCAGTACCGGGCAACGATGGACTTTAAGGAGGCGGTCATTGAAGCCGGCGCGACCCGTATGCGCCCGATGTTCATGACAACACTCACGACGATCGTGGCAATGATCCCGATGGCGGCGGCTTACGGAAATGCCGGTAAGACGATGCAGGGACTCGCACTTGTGGATGTCGGTGGACTGATCGTCTCTACAGCGATGGCACTTCTTGTTCTTCCGGTCTTCTATGTGATCATGAGCGGAAAGAATCAGGATAAGAAAGAGATCATTGACGTAGATTAAAGCTTTGAACATTGAAAGCGGATCCCTGCAGAGTCTGCAAGAGACGGCCGCTGCCCGGTCGGGAGGCGGTCAGCCGGAATGCGGAATGCTCTGCGGGGCTTCCTGCTTTTGGAGGCGGAAGCCGGGGTGAATAAAATTGCCACCGGATTGCCGTATTTGGAAAGAAAATGTAAGAGAAATGTTATTGCGTTTCTGCGATGAAATCGTTATGCTCATAGATGGAGGGAAACCTATGAGACAGAATCAATGGAAAAAGGCAGGTCTGACCGTGCTCTCAGCCGTTTTTATGGGAAGTCTTTCCCTGGCGGCAGCGGGTACCGGAATTCCTGCGTTAGCTGCGACGAAGGACGTCGCGGTCACAGAATATGACGAAGCAGCCCTTGAAAAGTTTAAGGACAATACCCTGGAATACTGGGAGCTCCCGGGACTGATCGAGAGGTATAATACGGATTATCAGAACCAGCTGCAGAAGTATTATTACAATCCGGGCGGATCCACGGGCCTTACAAAGGACCAGATGTCAGCGCTGGCGGCGGATCTGCGCGCGGAGGCGGATGAGCTGGAGAAGGACGCGGATGATCTGAAAAATGACAGCTCGACCCGCAGCGAATATAAAGAATATAGGACAAACATGCATGCCCTGCGCGCTTATGCGCAGCAGCTGGAAGATACCGCAAATGGAAAAAAGAACGGCGGCTCAGCACTCCGCGGACTTCGTATCGCGAGAAATGAGAAGACAAAAACCGCAAGGGAAGCGATGCGCACTTATGAGACATTAAAGGATCAGTATGATATTGCTGTCTTAAATCAGGAGATCGCAAAGCAGAATTATGAGGCGGCACTGAAGAAAAAAGATCTCGGAATGATGTCAACGGAAGATGTTCTGACCGTAGAAGATGCCTTAAATTCCGCAAACGGAAGTGCGCTTCAGGCGGCATCCAGTCTGAACAGCCAGAAGCGGACGCTGATCACGATGTTAGGCTGGGAGTACAACGCGGACCCGGAGATTACAAAGGTTCCGGAACCGGATCTCACGGTGATTGATTCCTTCGATCCGAAGAAGGACGAGGCGAAGGCCATCGAGATGAACTATACGCTGTATGATACAAGAATGGCAAAGGCCAGTTCCTCCGGCGGAGCAGTAAAGAAAGCCAGAAATATCAAGGACCAGGAAGATTCTATCCGTTCTTCCCTGGATCTTATGTACCAGGACGTAAAGCAGAAACAGAAAGCCTACGAGGCATCTGAGACGCTTTACGGAGCCGCAAAGGCCGACAAGGCAGCTGCTGACAGGAAAAATGCCCTCGGAATGATGAGCCGCCAGGAATACCTCCAGGCGGAGTCCGCATGGCTTTCCAGTGAGGCATCCCACACAGCGGCAAAGCTCGACCTTACAGGAGCAATCGAAAACTATCAGTGGGCGCTTGAGGGACTTCTCGATATCGGTTCCTCATCGCAGAGCTAAAGGAGAATCAGAATGAAAAGAAATTTGACAGGACGTGTGATTCCGGCAGCACTTGCGCTTGCGCTTGCGGCAGCGCCTGTGAACGCTTTCGCAGCGACGAAGGCGGTTCAGGCGACCGGTGTTGCGGATGAGAACGGATTTATATCCCAGCCGGGAAATGAGTACGATGACGCGACGATGAAGAAGCTCGCGGATAACATGCTGGAATATGACGAGATCGGGAAGCTTGTTGAGGTCTACAGCCCGACGTTTAAGACAGTGAAAGAGACATATTCCGATAAGAAGGACGCAGCAAAGGATGTCGTGAAGCTGAAATCAAAATTACTGGATAGTTCGGGAGAGCTTGCGGATACGGCAAGTACACTGAAAGGCTCTCTTGACGCAGCCAAAGAGATGATCGGTAAAGTTCCGGCAATGACTCCGACAAACTACGCACAGCTCTATTACAGTTCAGAACTCATGGACTACCAGGCAGACGCAATTGCACTGCAGGGCGACAGCCTGGAACAGGTATCCCCGGAGCAGATGCATATCAAGCTTGTGGACAGCACCCGCGCGGCGCTGACCGCCGGCGCCCAGAGCGCCATGATCGGCTACAAGCAGTTAAAGCTCAACGAGGAGAGCTTAGAGAGCGGACTCACACTCTTAGAGGCAGTCTACCAGTCCACCCAGAACCAGGCAGCCAACGGTCTTGCGACCCAGAGCCAGGTTCTTTCCGCGAGACAGCAGCTGGAGTCCACCCAGGCAACGAAACTGACACTGACATCCAGTGAGCAGAAGCTCCGTCAGACCCTCTGCACGATGCTCGGATGGAAGTATGACGCAAAGCCGGAGATCAAGGATGTCCCGGCAGCTGATCTCACAAGGATCGACGGAATGAACCCGGAGAAGGACAAACAGGCGGCGCAGGACAACAACTTTACGATCCGATACAACGTGCTGGACCTCGACAACAAGGACGCAGGCTCCGTCGAGTACCAGAACTTACAGCGCACGATCAAGCAGGAGAAGGAAGAAGTCGCGTCCTCCCTCGTAAACCTTTACAACGACGTTCTCCAGAAGAGAAACGAGCTCCAGACAGCAAAGGCAGCTTACGAGCTGGAAAAGACGAAGATGGAGACTGCAGAGAGAAAATGGCAGTTAGGAACCATCGGACGTCTTGAGTATATGCAGCAGCAGAACTCCTTAAAGACAAAGGAGATCGCGGTGAAGACCGGAGACCTCTCATTGTTCCAGGCAATGGAGACCTATGACTGGGCAGTTAAGGGAAACTTAAGTCTTAGTCAGTAAGCTGCGGATGCGCTGAAAATAGTTCAGCAATCCGAAAACGGACTTTTACAGTGGGCAGGGAAGATGTTCCCTGCTCACTTTTTTTGCTTGCGGTTTTGTCTGTATTGTCAGGGTTGGCTACAGAGGTGATAGCTGTATGAGATGTGTCCTCGCCTGTGACCGCCGGGCTGGTGCTTTTCAGAAAACAGGCAGGTCTTGCCTTTAAAAGCGCCTGAAAATCATCCTCCGGGATCAGACTTTTCAACGTCTCCTTCGATCCTTCCGGCATCGATGCATGAATGCTGTCCGTGTAGCATAGGGATGGATACAGGACGCACCAGAAGTTGTGCCCGGCACCGTTTCCGATGGTCACCCGGACGGCTTCATACATCCCGGCGGGAAATGTCATGTCCCCGTAGGTGCGCACCGGAAACCTGCAGGTCTCGATCCCCACATGTACACCGTAATCATACCCAAAGCTGTGGATAAAGTCTTCTGCAGCGGCTTCCAGTGTGGAAGATTCAGACAGGATATATGCTTTCAGCTCCTCTTTTCCGGCGATCTGACCCGCGGCGGCCCCGTCCCGGATCTTTTCCAGAAGAAGATCCTTCACCCGAAGCTTTAACGCCTGGTCTTTGGCGGAATCACTGTTCGCGAGAACATGGAACCGCAGGATCTTTGGGGCAATATCCGCCGCCAGAGCCTCGTCCCGCGCCCGGATGCCGGACATGGAAAGAAGAAAACAGATCAAAAAACACAGGAAAGAGAGACTGAGCTTACAGGTTCGTTTCATAGATACACCTTCTTTGCTTTTTACTTTTTATGTCAGAGGCAAATGTTATTTCCTGTTTGTAATTATTACCAGTTGTGCTATAATCTAAACGATAACATGTCAAAACAGCCCGTCCAGTGCCAGTGCATCGGGGGAAATGATTCGGGTGCACAGTGGTCCTGTAAGGAATCTGCCGGCTTTGCTGACCGGGATCACGCGCCAAATCTCACGGACGTTCGACTTGAATAGAAAATCAGAGAGGAATCAAAAAAACATCATGGAAAAGAAAAATATCGTTGTCCTGTTTGGCGGACAGTCATCTGAGCATGTGGTATCCTGTATGTCTGTACAGAATGTGGCAGCAAATATCAATGAGGAGAAATATAATGTGATCCTCGTCGGGATCACGGAGGACGGACACTGGGTAAAGGTGGACTCCTTAAGCCAGGTCAAAGATGATACCTGGAGAGAGTCAAAAGCTGGGGCGGTGCTGTCCCCGGATGCAAAGGAGAAATGCCTGATCGTCACAGAGAACGGATCTTTTGAGAAGATTCCGGTGGATGTGGTATTCCCGGTCCTTCACGGTCTCTACGGTGAGGACGGAACCGTACAGGGAATCCTTGAGCTTGCGAAGATCCCGTACGTCGGCTGCGGCGTTCTCGCTTCCGCGGTATCGATGGATAAGCTTTCCACAAAGCGCATGGTAAGCGGACTCGGCATCTGTCAGGCAGCTTACGTTTCCGTTATGAAAGCGGAATTAAAGGATATGGATGCGGTTATCGCGAAAATCGAAAAAGAGATCCCATATCCGGTATTTGTAAAGCCGTCTAACGCCGGTTCCTCCAGAGGTGTTACAAGAGCAGATAACCGCGAAGAGCTGATTTCCGGCTTAAAGGAAGCGGCTGACAATGACCGCCGTATCCTCGTTGAGGAGATGATCGTGGGCCGTGAGATCGAGTGCGGCGTATTCGGTGACGGTGATTCCACGAAAGCTTCCGGCGTGGGTGAGATCCTTGCTGCGGCTGAGTTCTATGATTTCGACGCGAAATACTACAACGCGGAGTCCAAGACTGTCGTTGACCCGGAGCTTCCTGACGGAGCCACAGAGCGTGTCCGTGAGGCTGCTGTTAAGATTTTTAATGCAGTGGACGGCTACGGCTTATCCCGCGTGGATTTCTTTGTAAAGGCAGACGGAACGGTCGTATTCAATGAGATCAACACACTTCCGGGCTTCACCGCCATCAGCATGTATCCGATGTTGTGGGAGGCAAGAGGTGTAGACAAGAGACAGCTGATCGACGATTTGATCGATCACGCGTTTCGGAGATATGAGAGATAAAAATGTTCACAGCGGTCCGTGCCTGAAGCCGTGCGGACCGTTCAAAATGATATATCAGGGGAGATTTACATGACAAAGGATATTTTAGTCCGTGTCCGGGGGGTACAGACGATCGGTGAGGAAGAGGACACGGTCGAGATGATCACCCCGGGGACGTATTACGTGAAAAACGGCAAGCAGTATCTGATCTATGATGAGTCGCTTGACGAGACGGGCACACCGACCCACAATACGGTGAAAGTGATGGAGAACCGGATCGAGGTCATGAAACGCGGACTCGTGGAGAGCCACATGATCTTTGAACCCGGAAGGCGGACGACAGCAAACTACCGGACGCCGATGGGACTGTTCCTGATGGGGATCACGACTTCCCTGCTTGAAGTTGAGGAGGACGAAGAGTCCATTCTTCTAAGAATCAAATATTCCATGGAGATGAATGGGGAATACGCATTTGACTGCAGTACAGAAATTCTGGCATCGTCGAAAAAGGATGAAGTGCTGGGAATTTCAATATAGAGAAAAGTCTTGATATGGGGATGTTGAAAGGGTTACACAAATACGCATTTCCTGACAGCTCAGGGAGATGACAAAAAAGAAAGGACGCAGCTGGCCTGTAGATCGTATTCAGAGAAATAGCGGTCGAAAGAACAGCTGTGAGAGGACAAACGATGTATGGAGAGTTTTTTAGTCGCGGTTAATGCGGTCATCCCGTTCTTCTGTTATCTGGCGCTCGGATATACGATGAAGATCAGAGGAGTTGTGAAAGAGGAATTTTTACAGAAGCTGAACCAGATGGTCTTCCGGGTATTTTATCCGTTTATGACCTTCTACAATATTTATAAAGCCGATGCCGAGTCGCTTCCGAGACCATTGCTTTTGATCTTCACGGGTGCAAGTATCCTGATCGTGGAAGCGCTCCTGATCGTGATCATTCCGAAGATCGTAAAGGAAAACCCCAGAAGAGGCGTTATCATCCAGGCGATCTTTCGAAGCAACTTTGTTCTGTTCGGACTGCCGCTCACGATCGCGGTATTCGGAGATTCAGCGGCATCGATCGCGGCTATGATGGTTACGGTCGTTGTGTCGATCTACAATACCACATCGGTATTTATTCTTGAAATGTTCAACGGAGAGGGAAAATCAGATATTAAGAAGACACTGAAGGCGGTGGCAGCGAATCCGCTCCTGCAGGGTGCCATCGTGGGTCTGATCTTCTTTTTCCTCGGGATCAAGCTTCCGGGAAGTCTTGTGACCCCGATCGCAGCGTTCTCCAATATGACTTCTCCGTTAGCGATCTATGTGCTCGGTGGAACCTTACAGTTTAAGGCAATCCGGAAAAACCTCAAATATCTGGTTCCAACGCTTACCTGCAAGCTGTTTATCCTTCCGGCGATCATCATCGCGATCGCTTACACCTTTGGACTTCGTGGACTTGAGCTGTTCCTTCTGATCGCTGTCTACGCGACACCGGTTGCAGCCGCATCCTACCCCATGGCGCAGAATATGGGCGGTGACGGGGAGCTTGCCGGACAGTTTGTCGTGATCAGTACGGCGGTGTCCATGTTTACACTGTTCTTATGGATCTTCTTTATGAAATCTGTGGGACTGATCTAAAATCAAATAAAAAAGCCCTGTCTTCTGGATGAAACTAAATTCATCAGAAGAGGGGGCTTTTTTATTTTGTCTTTTTCTTGTCGATTCAGTCTTTTTTGAAAATTCCTTTGATACGCTGACCGATCGTTTTCTTCTTCGGAAGCGGGATCAGTCCTCCGCGCGGAACGGACTTGATCGCTGTGATGTAAAGACCGCTGATCTCAACCTTGACCTCAGTCTTTAACGGGAGCTGAAGGAAAACCTTTTCATCGGCGATCATGGTCATGATCTTTGTACCGATTTTTGCTTTAACTACCGGAACCTTCATCCACTTTGCATACCATGGAGTCTGCTCATAAACGATCGGCGGGAGTCCGGCTTCCTTTATTTTCAACTTTTTCTTGTCGATCGCCATCAGACTCACAGTCTGCTTAGCGGCATCGATCGCGCTCTGCTGTTCTACCTGGCGCTTTTCCATCTTACGTCCGAGGAAGTAAAGCACAGCGAGGACAACGACAAGGATCAGGAGAATGACAAGAATGACATTTGCTACGATACTCCAGTTCATGTGGATACCTCCAGTGTGTTCACGTTCGCCCTGTATCACAGGGCATTACCTGTAAATTATACCATCGCAGGTATAAAAGCGCAAGCTTAATTTGATTCAGCAGAAAGCCAGCAAAAAGCCATGTCCAAAAAACTCCGAAGCCGGAAGCGGCTGTGAAGAGCAACATAAATAGAGGAGAAAATTTGATATAATTAAAACGGAAAATTTACTTTACACACAAAAGAATAAAAAGGTTGCGCATCATGGAATAAAATAGTATAATTATAGATAACTGGTTGCGTATTGTGCAAAAAATCAGAATAACTCGAATATGCAAGTTCGAGGGCCGCTTTTAGAAAAAATGAAAAAAGCAGTGCGGACAACAGCCGGAAATCATGTACAGGAAAGGTGATATGGAGATGGGAAAACAGACAGCTTGGGAAGAAATTGATAAGAAATCCAGCGAGATCTTTACCGCCAGCGACGAGATCTGGGGCTGCGCGGAGACGGCCTTCACGGAAGAAAAGTCGATGAAGATCCTTTGCGATGTTCTGAAAGCAGAAGGTTTTACAGTTGAGACAGGTCTTGCGGGTGTAACGACAGCGTTTAAGGGCACGTTCGGTTCCGGAAAACCTGTGATCGGTATCTTAGGCGAGTTCGATGCCCTGTCCGGACTGGATCAGGAAGCGGGAGCTACCGAGAAGATCGTTGTGCATGATGGTGCCAGCGGACACGGCTGCGGACATAACATGCTCGGCACAGCGTCCCTCTCCGCGGCGATCGGAATCAAAAAGTATCTGGAAGAAAGCGGAAAACCGGGAACCGTGATCTATTTTGGCTGCCCGGGTGAGGAAGGCGGATCCGGAAAGGCATTTATGGCGAAAGGCGGAGTGTTCGCAAACCTTGACGCCGCGATCACATGGCATCCGGGAGATTTAACGCAGGCCGACACGGGAAGCTCCCTCGCAAACTATCAGGTAGCGTATAAATTCTATGGAAAGAGCGCCCACGCAGGCGGCGCACCGCATCTTGGACGAAGCGCCCTTGATGCGCTGGAGCTTATGAACATGGGTGTCCAGTTCTTAAGAGAGCATGTGGTTCCGGAAGCGAGAATCCACTATGCGATCACAAACACCGGCGGATACTCCCCGAACGTTGTACAGCCGTACGCGGAAGTTCTGTATTTGATCCGTGCCCCGAAGAACAGTCAGGTGGAGGAGATCTATCAGCGTGTCAACAAGATCGCTGAGGGTGCTGCCCATATGACAGAGACCCGCGTGGAAATCGATTTCGTAAAAGGCTGCTCGAACCTCATGAGCAACAAAGTGATCGCAAAGGAACTCTGGGATAACCTTGTGGAGCTTGGTGCTCCGGAGTACACGGAAGAGGAGATGAAGTTTGCCAAAGCCATCAGTGAGGGCGTTGGCGACAGCCGTTTTGAGTCCTTAGAGAAGATCGCAAAGAACTGCAAGGACAAAGCAGCTAAGGCGGAAGTCCTTTCCCATAAGGGCGAGAGCATGTACCGCTTTGTCGCTCCGTTCAACCCGGACGGAATCATGTCCTTCGGTTCCACGGACGTCGGTGATGTGAGCTGGAACTGCCCGACTGCCCAGGCCTACGTTGCTACATGGGCGGCTGGAACACCGGGCCACTCCTGGCAGGTCGTTTCCCAGGGTAAGAGCGGACTGGCACACAAGGGACTGATCTACGCGGCAAAGGCAATGGCAGGCGCAGCGATCGATATGTATGAGGATCCGGAGATCATCGCGAAGGCGAAAGCGGAGATGGAGGAGGAGCTGGATGGTGACACCTATCACTGCCCAATTCCGGACGGATGCAAGCCGAGAGCGCTTGGAATGAAGATGTAAAAAATTGATGGATGCGATTGAGCGTGAATAGATCTTTCCGGCGAACGTGAAAGGAATGACGCGCTGCAATTGTACATAAAAAACGGGGAGAAGTTCCGTAAAATGGAACTTCTCCCTGTTTTTTATTTCAAGGAAGATCCTGATCAGATCCGTTTCAGCTCATACTGTCTTGTGCCGAGACCGATCTTTTCCGCCTGATCGAGAGTCGCCTGCCATTCGATATTTGGGTTGGAATCCTTGAAGTGATCATGGTGGCAGTGCCATCCCGGCTGGGAGAGATGTTCTCCAAGCTGGCTATTGGCGATTGGAGCTGCCTTCAGACAGGCATCCGCGCAGGCCTGGTCCAGAGCCACCGGATCGAAGCTTGCAAACATTCCGATATCCGGAAGAATCGGGGCATCATTTTCGCCGTGGCAGTCACAGTTCGGGCTGATATCCTGCACAAGGGAAATATGGAAGCACGGGCGGTCATAACAGACAGCCTGTGCGTACTCTGCCATCTTGCGGTCTAAAAGCTCGTTGGCATTGTAGTTCGGGTTGTAGATAGCATCAAAGCTGCAGGCACCGATACAGCGGCCGCAACCTTTGCACTTGTCATAATCGATGACGGCTTTCTTATTTACATATGTAATAGCATCGCTTCCGCACTCCTTCGCACAGCGTCCGCAGCCGCGGCAGAGCTTCTCACGGACAGCCGGCTTTCCGCTTGCGTGCTGCTGCATTTTTCCGGCACGGCTTCCGCAGCCCATACCGATGTTTTTGATGGCACCGCCGAAACCGGTGGACTCATGACCTTTGAAATGGGTCAGGCTGATAAAGACGTCGGCGTCCATGACCGCGTGGCCGATGAAGGCCGTCTTGCAGTATTCTCCGTTCACGACCGGAACCTCCACCTCGTCAGTTCCGCGAAGACCGTCACCGATGATGATCTGGCAGCCGGTGGAGATCGGGTTGAAGCCATTGAGGTTTGCACAGTCTAAATGATCCAGGGCATTTTTTCTGCTGCCCGGATACAGGGTGTTGCAGTCGGTCAGAAACGGCATGCCGCCCTGTTCCTTACAGAGATCCGCAACGGCTTTCGCGTAGTTCGGACGAAGGAAGGCGAGATTTCCGAGCTCACCGAAATGCATTTTGATCGCGACGAATTTTCCGTCCATGTCAATGTTTTTGATCCCTGCGGCAACGCAGAGCTTTTTCAGCTTGTCCAACTGGCTGGTTCCAACCGAACACCGGAAATCGGTAAAATAAACCGTTGATTTTTCCATGCTTATAAAGTCCTCCTTTAATAAATACTTCGCAACGCTCCAGTACCGTAATGTCTGCGCTTTACTGCGGCGAGTACGGCCGGCGCGACCAGTGCGGTCAGCGCGCAGCCTGCTGAACCGTTACGATCTTTCTAATAAAAGTATCCCCGTAAGTCTTAAATTAGTCAAGGATAAATTTTGCGGAATTTTTTTAGGATAAATTTTGCAGAAATTTTTACATTGTGGTATAGTAAACGGGAATCGGTGTGTGCCGATGCATACCAGAAACAAAAAAGGAAGCTGTGAAGAACAGTTATAAAAGGTGATTGTATGAACATAAGAAAACTGGCAAGACCAGCGGCAGCGCTTTTGGCCGCCGCAGCCCTGATGGCGGGGATCCCTGAACTCCGGATGGAAGCGCAGGCGGCGTTTCCGGAATACTTAAAATCCGTGACCTACTTCGGTGATGCCTGGCCGATCAACTACTGGGGAACTGAAGATGATAACATGGGGGCAAATTTTGCCCGCATCAAGGCGGACGGCTTCAACAGCATCATTCTTGTGATCCCGTGGAGAGAGTTTCAGCCGGGGGATATGGGAAATATGTACAATGAGGCTGCTTTCGCCAAGCTCGATCAGGTCATGAAGTGCGCGGATAACCACGGACTTATGGTGACGCTGCGGATCGGTTACTGCTGGGATTACAGCGGTGACGCGTCCCTTCCGGAGCGATATGCCGGTGTGGTGCAGGACGGAAGCAATGACAGGAAGATGTGGATAGATTACTGTAAGACGATCTATGACCGGGTATCCGACTACGGGAACTTTCAGGGCGGTTTTATTACCTGGGAGGACTTCTGGGACTATACGTCAAACATGGACCAGGATCTCACAAGAGCCCTCAGTATCCGTCTGGCATCCAGATGCGGATATCAGGATTACCTGAAGGCCCACTACTCACTTGAGGAGGTCGGCGCGGTCTACGGAAAGACATTCCAGGATTATTCCGAGATCTGGATCCCGGAGAGAAAGCGCCCGGAGGCGAAGCTGTTTTTTGAGTTCTATGACAGCTTTTTAAATAAGCTCCTCTCCGAGAGTCAGGAAGTGTTCCCAGGACTATCCATGGAGGTCCGGTCCGACGGGGATCCGATCTACCAGCTGGACGGAAGCTATACCTACTATTCCCACTCTGCCACGTATCCGTGTGCCGATGCAGAGTACGCCGCTCTTATGTACAGTGTGTCCCTCGGACAGCAGAACATGGGAGACCATATTTCCGCGGAAAAAGCGCTGGCATCCATGCAGAACAGCATGAACGGTCTGGTGGAAAAGAGCGGAAAGAAGTATTTTATGGAGCAGTTCCTCTATATGGATTCCACAGAGGCGTTCTCCTACAATACCCAGATCAAGGAGTCCCAGGTGGCGGATTATGTGAAGAATGCCGCTCCGATCTTAAAGGATACTACCTGCGGCTACGGACTCTGGGTATACCGGAATTATGTAAACGATTGTGTATACAATGGTCAGTTCGCTCTGGGGCTCACAGGCTGGGATACCACCGGAAATGTTGAGAAAACAGAACATGACGGATCAAAGGCAGTCACTCTGGAAAAAGACAGTGTGCTCAGCCAGAATGTCCATGGACGTCTTGGACAGAGGGACAAAATCCATGTAAAGTTCTGGGCGGCGCCGAAGAACGGTGCAGCGAAGGTCACCTTCCAGATCGGTGACGCTAAAAAGCTGGTTCAGGTGACGAAAGCGGGAAATTATGAGTGTTCCATCCCGTGGCAGGAAAACTACAATCTCTCGATCACGACAGATCGCAGCGTGACACTGGACAATATTAAAATGTATACCCACGAGCAGTATGGCAGGATCTATGACACTGACGGCAACGAGCAGGATCTCGCGGCGGCGTTCCGGGAGTTAAATGCGGCACTGGATCAGACACAGACTTCGGAGGCTGTTCCGGCAGACGATTCCAGTAAATAAAATTTCTGTAAAAAAAACATAAAGAAATTTAAAATTCCTACTTGCGGAATTGCTCAGACTACGATATAATCTCCGGGATAGTTTGACAGGGATTGAGAAAAACCTGTCAGTGTCCCGGAGATTTTTATGCGGGTAATGAGTCATAGCTTGTATCCGCATATCAGGAATGTTTTGGAGAGCCGCCCCAAAACTTATGTTTCCGGGTGTGTTGCGCGGTAAAAAAAGGAGGATTACATGGAGAAAAAGAAAAGTTCACTCGCTGTCAGAATGAGTATTTCCCTCGTCTGCGGTCTGGTAGCAGGTCTTCTGTTAATGTTCTTAAGAGAAAACCTCAACAGCACAGGCAAGGAAGCCGTATGGGCAACGATTAACAGCATCCTGTTCCAGGACATCACAGTGGCAGGCGCTGAAAAGGCACTCGGTATCTTCTATATTATCGGTCAGTTGTTTATCCGTTCTTTACAGCTTGTCATCGTACCGATGGTATTCACATCCATCACACTTGCGATCGGACAGATTTCCGATACAAGAACTCTCGGCAGAATTTCCGTAAAAACGATCGCAGGTTTCCTGATCTGTTCTTTCTTCGCATTACTTATGGCATGCGTAGTCGGAATCATGATCTACAATGCAGGTGTATTCAATATTCAGGTGGAGGGTCTTGAAGGTTCTGCCGGATCTACCGGTTCCAACCCGTTAAATGTGATCCTTAACATTGTTCCGTCCAATATCACAGCGGTATTCAGCACAAACACTTCCGTTCTCGCGATCGTGTTCTTAGCGGTTTCCCTCGGTCTCTGCATGAAGGCAGTCGGCGACGAGAAGAGCGCAACATTAAAGAAGCTCATCACAGAAGTAAACGATATCGTTGTTGTATTCTTAAACTACGTTGTTACAAAGTTCGGTCCGTTCGCGATTTTCGTTCTCCTTGCAAGAACATTCGCGACATACGGAATCAACCACTTAAAACCGGCTCTGGCATACGTTGTCGTAACCGTTATCCTGCTTCTCTTATTCCTCTTCGTAGGATACCCGATCTTTGTAGCAGCTACAACAAAGCAGAATCCGGTGAAGTTCGCAAAGAAGATCTTCCGTGTAGCAGTATTCGGATTCTCCACTTCCTCCAGTGCGGCTGCTCTTCCGCTTAACGTGAAGACGACCACAGAGGAGCTTGGTGTTGATGAGAAGATCGCTTCCTTTGTACTTCCGCTCGGTATGACCATCAATATGAACGGTACCGCGATCATGCAGGTCGTTGCGACGCTGTTCATCGCAGGCTGCGCAGGCTACGATGTAACCCTGTCCCAGCTCATTGTGATCGCTCTCTTAGCCCTGATCGCATCCGCCGGTACACCGGCAGCTCCGGGCGCAGGCGCGATCATCCTGTTCACGATCCTTTCCGGTCTTGGCTACATCAACGACGGTGCACTCTTAGCATACAGCCTGATTCTTGCGATCAACCGCCCGATCGAGATGTTAGTAACGGCGCTTAACGTTGTCGGTGACTCCGCAACCGCGATCTACGTTGCGAAATCCGAGGGAATGTTAAACGAGGATATCTATAATTCATAAGGAAAATACCGGCCTGGTTTACGGTCGGTGTGCAAAGCTCCGGAAGACCTGAGGGAAGAAGCCCAGGTCTTCCGGAGTTTTTTTATGTAACAGGAAATCCTGGGGAATTCCCTGTTACATAAAAAGGCACTGACGTGCCAAAGATGCGCACTCGCGCGAAGATGTAGACTGTTGCAAGCGACCGCGCTTCACATTTTCTGAACAAATAAACAGAAAAATGTGATATGATAAAAATATGTGAAAGAGGCAGACAAGAACAACCAGTCTGCGGGGACAGGGGGAGCTTTATGACAGGAACCATGTTTTTCAACATGCTTTTAAATATCGGACTGCTGGTGCTTCTGGCAACGCTGCTCACCAATATGGCATCGGTGCGGAAGCTGTTCCGGGGAGAGAGCAGCACGATCATCCAGAAGATGGCGCTGGCAGTGATCTTCGGTGCCATCAGCATCGTGTCGACCTACACAGGGACAAAGACCGGCGGGGCCATCGTCAATACCCGCGTCATCGGCGTTCTGACAGCAGGGATCATGGGAGGACCGCTTGTCGGAATGATGACGGCACTCATCGCCGGAGCCCACCGGTTTCTGTTTGATATTGGCGGCTTTACAGCAGCCTCCTGCGCGGTCTCGACGCTGGTGGAAGGCGTGCTGGGAAGTCTGGTCTATAAAAAGTACAAGGCAGGAGAGATGGACAGCATCGATCTGTTTTTCCTGACTGCAGAGGCGGAGATCCTGCAGATGGTGATCATTCTGATGATCTCGAAGCCTCTCAGCGCGGCCATGGAGCTTGTGGGAAAGATTGCCGTCCCGATGATCGTCATGAATTCTGTGGGAATGGTGCTCTTTTTCAAGACCTTTGATATGGTATATATGCGCGAGGACAGTCTGTTTGCGGAGCGGATGCGTCTTTCCATGGGAATCGCGGACAAGAGTCTCGTCTATCTGAGAAAAGGTTTCGGAAAGCGGGAAAATATGGAAGCTGTGACTGATATCATTTTTGGTGAGATCCCATGTCAGGCGGTGATCATCACGGATGAAAAGGAAGTTCTGGCGGTGAGTTCCCTGATCGATGACAGCCGTTTCCGCCGGGAAAAGTTTCTGGAACATCTGACAGGACCGGCAAAAGGAATGAAAGCAGAATGTATCTGGGAGGAAGATCTCGATGAGGAGATACGGCCGCTGTTTCACTCCCTCGTGACGGTGACAGTTCCGGTCATGACCGGAGATGAGAAGATCGGAAGTCTGTCCATTGTCGTGAAAAAGAGACGACGTGTGGAACGGAGCATCGGGGATTTTCTGGAGGAACTTGCGAAGATGTTTTCCACACAGTTAGGGGTCTACAATGTGGAATATCAGAAGAAATTGCGGAAAAAAGCGGAGTTTAAGGCGCTGCAGTCCCAGGTTAACCCGCATTTTCTCTACAACGCGCTGAATACGATCTCCTGCATCTGCGATGAGGATGCGGGAAAGGCCAGTGACCTGATCTTAACGTTAGCGTCCTACTACCGTCAGACTCTGGAGAACGACCAGTACATGCTGGATATCGATACGGAGATCAACCATGTCCGGACGTATCTGGAGATCGAGAAGGCGAGATTTGAGGAGAAGCTCCGGGTGGAGATCAACGTGGAAGACGGTCTCTCCTGTCAGGTCCCGTCCTTTATCCTGCAGCCCATCGTGGAGAATGCTGTCCGGTATGGAAACAGCGCGGACGGGGTGCGCAGAGTGGAGATCTCAGCAAAACGGGTGCAAAGCGGGCCCGGGGAGGAGCTGGTGAGGATCGGGGTCAGGGATCATGGAAAAGGTTTTGAACCGGAAGAGGCAGAGAGGATCCTGACCGGAAACAAGACCGGCAGCGTTGGATTAAAAAATGTGAATGAACGTTTGAAGAGTACATACGGAAAGCGTTATGGGCTGGAGATCCGGAATACGGATGACGGGGCGGATGTTTCGTTCTGTATTCCGTATCAGGCAGAGAGCTGACAGGAAAATACTGTGACCGGACGTAACTATTCAGTACCTTCATAGTTACGTGCAAAAATCCATTCCAGATCAGCTTCGCTGATGGGATTTTTGCCTTCCAGCCTATGTTTTCTTACGGTCAGCGCAGCAAGTGCGCAGACCTACTGAACAGTTACGACCGGACTATTTTATACATTGGGGAAACTATGAGAGACAGGGGGAGATGTTTTGAAGATCGCAGTGATCGATGATGAGAGACCGGCAAGAAAAATGCTGATCCGCAGGGTGAAGGAAGTGCGTCCGGACTGTGAGATCACGGAAGCGGAGAGCGGATCGGACGCCTTAAAGATGTTTAATGAGGCGGATTCGTTTGATCTGATCTTTGTGGATATGGACCTCGGGGACATGGAGGGGACGACGCTGGCGGCCACGGCAAAAAGACTGTTTCCCGGGGCGAAGATCGTCTTTGCCACCGCCTATTCCCAGTATGCCGCGAAAGCATACGAGATGGAGATCGATGATTATATTTTAAAACCGTTCGGTCCGGAGCGGGTGCACCATGTTGTGAAAAAATGCATTGGGGAAGGAAAATGTGATTCCGCGGGAAAAATGGAGGAGCAGGAGAAAAAAACGGAACCGGCAGCAGCAGAAAAACAGGAGGCAGAGCAGGGAAACGCAGGTGTGGAAGAGAGGCGCGAAGCAATGGTATTCGGCAAGATCCCTGTGACGGCCAGCCGCGGAATCCTGTTTCTGGAGATCGCCCAGATCGTGTATGCGGAGACCGACGGACACGGGTGTGTGGTCCATACCACATCGAGATCCTATGAGGTCAACCAGCTTTTGGGAGAACTTGAGAAAAAGCTGGCGGACTTCGGATTCTTCCGGATCCATAAGAGCTATCTTATAAATCTGTCATTTATTTCGGAACTTTTCGCAGGCAGCGGAAACGGACTTTCCGTACATATGAAGGGGTATGAGAGCCGGGAACTCCCGGTGGGAAGAGAAAAACTGAAAACATTAAAACAGCTGTTGAAGATCAGCTGACAGAAAGAGAAGCTGCGGCACTCCGTTCATGACGAAAGGAGTGCCGTTTGTGCAGATAACCATGCTGTTCATGCAGACCACCTTTAAATATTGTGCAAAATATACTATAATACATTTGCTTGAAGAAAAAGAAATAAGCATAATGTATATTCAAGGAGGGATTTGTATGATTAGTTTTCTCGTCTGTCTGGCACTTTTGATCGGAGGTTACTTTGTCTACGGCAACCTCGTAAATAACATTTTCAACCCGGATGACAGAGAGACACCGGCAGTCAGAATCAACGATGGTGTCGACTACGTAGTCATGCCCCAATGGAAACTCTTTCTGATCCAGCTTCTGAATATCGCTGGTCTGGGCCCGATCTTCGGAGCCATGCAGGGTGCATTGTGGGGACCGGTCGTATTCCTGTGGATCACCTTCGGTACGATCTTTGCCGGCGGTGTTCATGACTTCTTCTCCGGCATGATGTCCGAGAGAAATGAGGGTGCTTCTATCTCAGAGGTATGCGGAATCTACCTCGGCGGCCTGATGCAGAACGTGATGCGTGTATTCAGTGTTGTACTTCTTGTCATGGTCGGTACTGTTTTCGCAGTTGGTCCGGCTGGTCTGATCGTAACTCTGTTCAGCAACGGCGGAGCACAGGGCCTGGTCGTAAACAAAGAGATGTGGCTCTGGATCATTCTGGCTTACTACTTTATCGCAACCTTTATTTCTATCGACAAGATCATCGGTAAGATCTATCCGATCTTTGGTATCTGCCTGATCATCATGGCACTTGGTGTTGCTTTTGGTATCTTCACAAAACCGGAATATGTGATCCCGGAGATCTGGAGCAATTTCAGAAACATGCATCCGAGCGGAACACCGGTATGGAGCTTCATGTTCATCACCGTTGCCTGCGGCGCGATCTCCGGTTTCCACGCAACACAGTCACCTCTTATGGCGCGTTGTATGAAATCTGAGAAACAGGGTCATTTCGTATTCTACGGCGCAATGGTATGTGAAGGTATTATCGCCCTGATCTGGGCAGCAGCAGGATGCTCTCTCTACGAAGTGACAGGTGGTTTAAACACAGGTCTCGCAGAGATCATGAAGAACGGTCAGTCCGCGGCCATCTATGATGTCTGCCAGAAGACCATGGGCGGTGTCGGCATTGCTCTTGCTATGTTAGGTGTTATCGCCTGCCCGATCACTTCCGGTGATACAGCATTCAGAAGCGCACGTTTAACACTTGCTGACTGGTTCAAGGTTGACCAGAAGAACTGGAAGAACCGTCTGCTTCTCTGCGTACCGTTACTTGGAATCGGCGCTATCGTTGGACATATGGACTACAGCATCGTATGGAGATACTTCAGCTGGACAAACCAGACACTGGCTATGATCGTTCTCTGGACAGCAAGCATGTACCTCTACAAGGCAAAGAAGAACTACTGGCTCACAGCAGTTCCGGCAACCTTCATGAGCGCTGTTTCCATGACATATTTCTTCTGTGCAAAAGAGTGCTTAAACCTCGGTACTGCAATTGCGTACCCGGTAGGTATCGTACTTGCGGTCGTATTCCTTGGAATCTTCATCCGCGCAACGAAGAAACAGACAGCATAATGTAAGATTATAATGACACGAAAGACAGGCTGCAAAGCTGGGAGTGTCTGACTGCAGATGATGCAGAAAGTATAAGCTGCCCCGGTGACAGGCTGAGGGCAGCTTATACTGGTTATTCAGTATTTGGGAGGCGAGAGTTATGTTCTTAAAACCGGCAAAACTTGGAGAAAAAGAGATTCCGGAGAGTATTCTTTCAGAGGATAAAAAGCACTGTAAGAAGATCGGTCCCTGCGGAATCGGAAAAGAGGCTCTGTACCTCAACAGCTTTTATCTGGAGCGGCGCTTCTACATC
The DNA here is from genome assembly GCF_018785465.1 of Clostridium sp. MCC328. Classification (NCBI taxonomy): domain Bacteria; kingdom Bacillati; phylum Bacillota; class Clostridia; order Eubacteriales; family Clostridiaceae; genus Clostridium; species Clostridium sp. MCC328. The sequence goes on along the minus strand of NZ_WQPW01000102.1, from coordinate 94,576 downwards.
CCGGTATCTTCCGTCTCCCGTGTCTTTAAGCGCGTGGCGATGAGCAAAGGCGGATTTACCGGAAAAGGCCTGTTTGCCACCATGCCGTATCTGGTGGTTGTCTACGGGGACGGTAAGGAAAAGCAGTGCAACTTTAAATATGAGGATCAGGTGGACGCGTTCGTGGCATCCGTGAAGGAACGGTTCCCGCAGATAAAGACCGTGAGTGAAGCGGCGGAAAAGCGCCTTGCGGAAGCTGAGAAAAAACAGGCGGAGAAATGTCTCATTCCGCTTTCTGAGCAGGCGAAGGAGACGGTAAATGTTCTGGAACAGGCAAAAGCAGCTCTCACGAAGCGTCTGTCCCTGTTCACAGAGCTCACCAATGCGGCAAAGAAAAAGAGAACGTATGAGAAGACAAAGCCGTTTTACAAATGGCTCGCTTTATTCATGGTAGTCATGGGGGCGGCGGCGCTTGCATATGGCGTATTCTCCTTTATGAATCACGATGCGTTTGCTGTATACTTTGTCCTCTTTGGAATGGCGGCGATCTTTCTGTTCTCCGGAGCGAATGTCATGCCGACGAGTACGAATAACCGGAAAGCCATCGAAAAACGTCTTGCGGCGGCGGAAGAAGCCGTTACGGGCTATGTGGACAGTCTCCATCTCGGACTTCCGGTTCCGGCCTGTTACCTTCATCCGGTGACTGTAGAGCGGATGCAGCGTGCTGTCCGTGAGGGGCGCGCTGAGTCTGTGGAGGACGCGTTTGACGTTGTAAAAAATGATCTGAAAAAGACCAACGCGGATGTATCCGTCACTCAGGAGGAATTCGATGAGATCATGGCGATCAAGCCGGTCTTTCTGGTCAGAGATTACGTGTAGATGAAAAAATTGACTGCCGTATCAGTAGGCTTATGCTGGACGGCAGTCTTATTTTATGTAACAGGAAATTCCGAGGAATTCCAAAGATGTGCACTCGCGCGAAGATGTAGATTGTCGCAAGCGACCGCGCGAGGCGCGAGAATGTGCCAAGGCACGTTTTTTTATAAAAAACAAGGATTCATGGTATTATATGAAAACCGGGATGTTGCGCAGATAGGCGGCATCCCGGTTTTCTTCATATAATTTTGATAGATTTCTGCTATTTTCCTGCAGCCATCTGATAGATCTTAAGCATATCTTCCGCTTCCAGCTTCTTCGCGGATCCCTTCGGGCCGCCTGCAGCGATTCTCGCGTTTTTCGCCATGGTCTCAAGCTGTTCTTCTGTCGGGTCGATCCCGAGTTCCTTTAAGTTTGTCGGCATACTGATGGCACGGTAGAAGTCTTCCATGGCCTCGATGCCCTTTAAACCCGTCTCCATGTCATCTTTTCCAGGTTCAACACCCATGACATTCACTGCGAATTTCGCAAAACGCGGAGTGCAGCTGTCGATCACATATCTTGCCCAGCTGCCCCAGATCGCCGCAAGGCCCGCACCGTGGGCAACGTCGAACATTCCGCCGATCTCATGCTCTAAGAGGTGGGAGGCGAAGTCTCCGCCGTCGTTTCCGCAGCCGGTGAGGCCATTGTGAGAGAGACTTCCGGACCACATCACCTCGGCTCTCGCGTCATAGTTGTCTGGATCGTCCACAAGGATCTTCGCGTTCGTGATCACGGTGCGCATAAGACCTTCCGCAATGGCGTCGGTGATCTCCATATTTCCGCCGTTTGTGAAATAGCGCTCCATGGTATGCATCAGAATATCGGTGCAGCCGCAGGCTGTCTGGTACGGCGGGAGAGTCATTGTGATCTCCGGGTTCATGACAGCGAATACAGGGCGGGAGATATCATTGTTGTAGCCGCGTTTTTCCAGTGTTTCATCGTTTGTGATAACAGAGCTGTTGCTCATCTCACTTCCGGAAGCCGCGATGGTCAGAACAACGCCGATCGGAAGGCATGCGGATGCCTGACGGGTGTGCTCATAAAAATCCCAGACATCACCGTCGTTCGCGAGACCGTAACCGATGGCTTTCGCGGAGTCGATGACACTGCCGCCGCCGACAGCGAGAAGAAAATCAACGCCCTCCTTTCGGCAGAGCTCGATCCCCTCGCGGACTAAGGAAAGACGTGGGTTTGGGACAACACCGCCAAGCTCCACATAGGTGACTCCGGACGCGTCCAGGGATTCCTTAATGCGTCCGAGAAGACCGGAGCGGATCACGCTGCCGCTTCCGTAGTGGAGCAGGACTTTTTTACAGTTGACATTTTTTACAAGCTTTCCGATCCGGTATTCGGTTTCTTTTCCGAATACGACGCGGGTCGGGGTATAGAAATTAAAATTAAACATAAGACACCCTCCTGATAGATCAAGTATACTAAGGATCGCAGTGATCTGCAAGAAATACCTTTGGAACTTTCCGGATTTTCGGAAGCTTACCTGACACAGATTTTACACAGACTTTAGGTGATGACGGCACCAGATTTTACAGAGGACGCATAGGATAAAGACAGAAACTGACAGACAGGCATAAAAGAAAAAGGCAGAGACGATCTGCAGGAGGAAACACATTATGAAAAAAATAAGACTGACAGCACTTACCATGGCGGGACTGATGGCGGCGGCATCCATGACCGGCTGCGGTGCGAAAACAGCGGAGACCACAGCGGCTTCGGAGACAACGACAGCAGCAGGGACGATGGCGGCAGAGACAACAACTGTGGCGGAGACGGCTGGGAAGGTGTCCCAGACCAAACCGCTTGTAGTATATTTAAACGACTTCGATGATATTATCCCGGAGATGTTTAAAAAGGCGACCGGATATGACGTGGAAGTCGTAGCAGGAAACGGTGCGGAGACACTTGCAAGGATCGAGACGGAGGGCGACAACCCACAGTGGGATATCGTATGGCTGGATTCCATGCCAAGTATCAACTCTCTCGGAAAGAAGGGAATGCTTCTCACGGACTGGGAACCATCTAATGCGGGAAACCTCACCGATTTCTTTAAGGAGGTCGTTCCGGCGGACAAGGCATACTATCCGACCGGGGCACACGCGGCAGGCGTGATCGCGTACAGGAATGATGTTTTCACAGAAGAAACAGCTCCGAAGACCTGGGAAGACTTCGCAAAACCGGAATATAAAGATAAGATCGGAATCGCAGATCCGAGCGTAGCGGCTCCGGCATATCCCTTCGTGTCATACTTCTTCAACTCGAAGGGAATGGACAGCGGAAAAGAGTACTTCGGCTCATTATTCGAAAATGGCTTAAAGGTCTACCCAAAGAACCCGCAGGTGGTTCAGGCGCTTGCCAGCGGTGAGATCGCGGTGGCAGGACTTCAGGAGAGCAACGCATACGGCATGATCGCTTCCGGAGAGCCGATCAGCATCATCTGGCCGGAAGAAGGCGCACCGGCATCTGTACGTGTGGCAGCGATCAGCGCGAAGACGGATCAGCCGGAGGTTGCGAAGAAATTCATCGAATTCCTTTTACAGCCGGAGACACAGCAGCAGCTGGTGGATGCGGGAGATGAAGGATATTTTGAACCGTCCGTTGCAGGCGTAAACGAAAAAGAAGATCGCGAGAAAGATGGAAAGCTTGTCTATGCAGAGGCATCCTGGGCATCTGAACACGAAGCAGAGATCAAGGAGTGGTTTGCAGATGAGTCCGCGAAATAGTGGAAAATTAAGAAGCGCGGCACATAGAGGACAGGCAGAAGGGGCGATCGGCTGGATCGTCCTTTCCGTGCTTGCTGTTTTAATTATCTTGCCGCTGGGGAGCGTTCTTTTACAGATCGTAAGTCCCGGATTTTTTGGAAATACGGAAAAAGCAGATGGAATGAGCCTGCTCTTTGAGGTCTTTGAAAAACCGCTCTGGTATAAGGCACTTGGAAATTCCATGTCTCTTGGCATCTGGACAACATTTTTTGGCACGGCGTTTGGGGCGTTTCTTGCAAATTTCCGCGTAAAATGGGAGTTTAAGACTGCGAAACTTTTAGACATCGCGGCGTGGATCCTGATGATCATGCCGTCCTTCATCATTGCCCAGGGCTGGGTCTATTTCGCTTCCGGAAACGGGATCGCGAGGTCCTGGCTTCACTGGAACAACATAAACAGTCTGGTATTCAGCTTTCCGGGGCTGGTGTTTATCATGGTACTCAACAAGTTCCCCTTTGCTTAGGTGACGATCAAGGCGGCCCTGGAGTGGAAACCGGAACGGCTGTCTCTGGCAGCAAGAATGAATGGGGCATCTCCATGGGAAGAGTGGAAGACCGTGCAGGCACCTTTATGCATTCCGGCCTATTGTTCCGCGGCGATCCTGATCTTTATGGATACGATCGGTGATTTCGGACTCCCGGCAGCAATCTCCGGAGTATATCGCTTCCCGACATTGCCATACGCGATCTACACGGCACTTTACAGTTCCCCGATCCGCCTGGATATGGCAGGCGTGTTATCCTTCTATCTGGTACTGATCATCATCGCAGCCATGATCGTCCAGTACAGGATCATTGGTAAAAAACGGTATGATTTCTTTGATACGGGAACCGTGAAGGCGGTGCCGGTCCGCCCTGCATTTGGAGTCGGGATCATCCTCGATTTCTTAGGGGCATTTCTGGCATTTATCACACTGTTCGTGCCGCTTGGTTCCACAGTGGTCATGTCCTTCTCCGACTCGATCTCCGTTGCAAATTTCAGTTTCACGTTAAAGAATTATGAGAAGGTCATCGTAGACAGTAAAGAGCTCTTAAATGGTCTGGAACACTCCTTGATGATTGCCTTTGCGGCAGCCATCATTGGGCTGGTTCTCGGATTTTTCGTTTCCTATGTGCTGAACTATTCAGACTTCGTTTTAAAGCGCGTGATCGATGTGCTGTCCCTGGTTGCGTTGGCAGTTCCGGGAGTCGTTTTAGGTATCGGCTATATCTTCGTATGGAATCAGCGGTGGATCGAATCCGTGGGGCTTAAGATGTACGGAACGCCCAGGATTATCGTTCTTGCCAGCGTTGCGGCGGCGATCCCGGTCATCACGAGAGTTCTGACCGGCGGCATGGCAAAGATCCCGAGACCGATCCTGTTTGCGGCCCGGCTATCCGGCGCCGGCCTTATCACACGGGTCCGGACGATCCTCTGGCCGCTCTTAAAGGCAACCGTCCTGTCCGCGTTTTTATCCGCATTTGGCGGAAGCGTGTTCAACCTTGCGATCAATACGATCCTCTATCCACCGAACTATCAGACATTGCCGGTCTACATCAGCAAAGGAGTGGAAAATCTGAAATTCGGATATTCTGCGGCGGCAACGGTGTTTGGCGGCGGAATCGTGGTTCTTCTCATTTTACTGATGGAGCTTTTACCGCTTTATTCTCAGCTGTTCCAGAGAAGAAGAGCAGCCGGATCTGTGGTGAAGCTCTTCCGGGGGCAGAAAGAAAATAAGCGGGTAACGATGAAGGTACAGAATAGTTAGACGATCAGGAAATAAAGCAGATACAGTGGGAGACTTTATAGGGTACACGCTAACTGCTTTTGGAGGAATATATGGAGATTCAGAAACAGGAAGTCATCTTAAAAATAGAAGATCTGACAAAAAGCTTTGGAAAGACGGAAGTGCTTAAGGGAATCGGCATGGAAGTCCATAAAAACGAGATCATCAGCGTATTGGGTCCGTCCGGCTGCGGAAAATCCACCTTGCTGAACATTATCGCAGGCATGCTGTCTCCCGATGGCGGGCGCGTGATCATGAACGGACAGGTGATCTCTGAGGCGGGAAAAGTCCTGCCGCCGGAGAAGCGCCATATGAACATGGTGTTTCAGGATTTTGCACTGTGGCCGCATATGACAGCGTATGATAACATCGCTTACGGCTTAAAACGGAGCAAAACCGGAAAAGAGGAGATTGAGGAGCGGGTACAGGAGCTCTTAAAGCTCCTGCATCTGGAGGGACTGGAAAAACGGTATCCGGCGGAGCTTTCCGGCGGTCAGCAGCAGAGAGTCGCGATCGCCCGGGCACTGATCACAAAGCCGGATATTCTCCTGATGGATGAGCCGCTCTGCAATCTGGATGTCCAGCTCCGGGTGGAGATGAGAACCGAAATGGCGTTCTTGTTCCGGAAGCTTGGGACAACCGTCTTTCACGTCACCCATGATCCGTCGGAGGCGTTCGCGATGGCGGACCGGATCGTGATCATGAACAGGGGAAATATCGACCAGATCGATTCCCCGAAAAACTGTTACAGGAATCCGGGAACGGAGTCGGTGGCGGCTCTTTTAGGTGCCGGAAACCGGGTACATGGATACGCGAGGGAGGACGGCGGCAAGCAGATCGATCTCGGCGGTAGTGTCTGCGGAACACTCGGAAGAAACGGAATCCGCAAAGATGATATGGTGACTGTCCGCTTTCGCGCGGAGAACACGGTGTGGACCGGAAACGAGCGGCAGGAGAACAGTTTTCCGGTGGCGGTCGAGTATTCCTCCTTCGAGGGAGATTATTACCGCGTTATGGCGAAGATGGGAATGGGAGAACCGCTCTGCTTCTTAAGCCGCAATTATCTGGAAAAAGGTACGGAAGGCTACGTGAATGTGGAAGGGGACCGTCTCTATGTGTATGGCCCGGAGACAGCGGCATGAGCGGGAACCTGTATCTGATGAGCGACGTTCACGGATATTTTATTCCTTTTCTGCAAATACTGGAAAAGATCCGGTTTGAGGATGCGGACCGGATGGTGATCCTGGGGGATCTTGTGGCGAAAGGACCGGATTCCCTGGGACTTTTGCGCTTTGTGATGGAACATAAGAATATTCTGGCACTGAGGGGAAATCATGAACAGCGGCTTTTACAGTATTTTGGAACAGACCGCGCGGCCGGGATCCCGGATTCCACGATGCGGTCCTGGGTGGCCGGAGACGGGGCGGGGATCATCAGGCAGATGAATATGCTGTCAGAGACAGGACGCAGGAAGGTTCTGGAGTTTATCGGAACGATGCCGTTATGGGAAGTCATGGAGATCTGCGGCAGGAAGTATGTGTTGGTTCACGGAGCGCCGGATGATGAAATGAAAAAAGAACTTCTGGCAGTGCAAAAAGATCCCGGTGGGAAAAGAAAAACAGCGGATTATGATGTCCTTTTAAACCGCTATGAATCACCGGATTCGGATAACCGGCTTCCGGCGGGAATGACTGCCGTAGTGGGACACACGCCGACATTCAAATATGGAACACAGTACGCGGGAGATATGATCATAAGGGACGATAAGATCTTTCTGGATTGTGGAGCCGGTCAGGGATATGGATTGGGCTGTCTGGAAATATTGTCTGGCAATGACAAAAATTCCCATCGAAAATACTTTACAAATACAGAGAACGGGAGTATATTGTAAATAACCGCTGATGAAAATGACGGTCAGCGATAGGACAATTCAATAATAAGTCTTCAGGGCAGGGTGCAAGTCCCTACCGGCGGTAAAGCCCGCGAGCCGAGAGGCATGATCCGGTGAGATTCCGGGGCCGACAGTATAGTCTGGATGAAAGAAGAATTTCAGGTTTGTTTGTGATATGCGGAAGCGATCCGGTGTTCGAAAAAGAGGACAGGATCGAGAGATTCCGTATCGCGGAAGATCGGATCAGTAGCTCTGAAATAGGAAACTGTTTCAGGGCTTTTTTGTGTAACAGGAGATTGATCCGGGAAAGCTGTGAATAGCAGAAAAGTTATATTTCCGAATGAAACAACGGACCGAATATGGAAAACCCTGTAGGCATCTACTTTACAGGTTTTTTAACAGAAAATTCCCATGGAACTTCCTGATTGCGCCCGTAAGGCAGGTTTGCAGAAAGGAGTGAAAAAGATGACGGACCGGGATTATATGATGCGTGCCATTGAGCTTGCAAAGGGGGGACTTGGCTGGACGAGCCCGAATCCCCTCGTGGGAGCTGTGATCGTGAAAGACGGAAGGATCATAGGGGAAGGTTATCATGAGCGGTGCGGAAAACTTCACGCGGAGCGAAACGCCATTGCGTCGCTCACGGAAAGTGCGGAGGGCGCGACACTCTATGTGACGTTAGAGCCGTGCTGCCATTACGGAAAGACACCTCCCTGCACGGAGGCGATCCTCGAGCAGAAGATCGCAAGAGTCGTGATCGGTTCAAGAGATCCGAATCCCTTGGTAGCAGGAAAAGGCGCGGCGATCTTAAGAGCAGCGGGAGTCCGGGTGGAAGAGGACTTTATGCGGGAGGAATGCGATGCGTTAAATCCGGTATTCTTCCATTACATCACAAAGAAAACGCCATATGTGGTCATGAAATATGCCATGACGGCGGACGGAAAGATCGCTGCGCGGACCGGCGACTCCAAGTGGATCACGGGAGAAAGCGCAAGGAAAAAGGTGCAGGAGCTGCGCCACCAGTATATGGGGATCATGGCTGGGATCGGCACGGTCCTGGCAGACGATCCGATGTTAAACGTCCGGATCCCCGGGCTGAAGAGTCCGGTGCGGATCATCTGCGACAGTGGGCTCAGGATCCCGATGGATTCACAGATCGTGAAGACGGCAAAGGAGTACCGGACCATCGTAGCGTATGCGGGGGAGCATTCCGGGGAAGGCTGTAAAGAAACGGAAGAGAAAGCGGAACAGCTTCATGCGGCTGGTGTAGAGACTGTGTCGGTCCCGGACGCAGACGGGCGAGTGGATCTTAGAAAGCTTATGGAATATCTTGGAAAACAGGGCATCGACAGCGTGCTTTTAGAGGGCGGAGGTACCTTAAATGACGCGGCGCTGTCAGCCGGGATCGTAAACGAGATCTGCGCGTTTATCGCTCCGAAGATCTTCGGTGGTGCCGGTGCGAAGACTCCGGTTTCTGGGATCGGTGTGGCGCATCCGGCGGAAGCCGTGATGCTGACGTTGAGACAGATGGAGACGATCGGAGATGATCTGATGCTCAGATATTCGGTAGATTGAAAATGGGAAAGGAAATGAGAGCATGTTTACAGGGATCGTAGAAGAACTCGGACAGGTGAAGGCACTTTCCCTGCGCGGAAATTCCGGTACACTGACGGTAAAAGCGAAAAAAGTCCTGGAAGGAACAAAGATCGGTGACAGCATCGCGGTCAATGGTGTCTGCCTTACGGTCACGAATATGAAAAATAATGAGTTTTCCGCCGACGTGATGGCGGAGACAGTGAGGAGAAGCAGCCTCGGAGCACTGCGGGATGGAAGTTATGTAAACCTGGAGCGGGCCATGGCGGCAGACGGTCGGTTTGGCGGTCATATCGTTTCCGGTCACATTGACGGAACCGGTCAGATCGAATCGATGAGACGGGAAGAGAATGCAGTCTGGGTCACGATCGCATGTACAGATAAGATCCTGGATCTGATCGTGGAAAAAGGTTCAATCTGCATCGACGGGATCAGCCTCACGGTGGCAGCGGTGACAAAGCGGAACTTTTCAGTGTCGGTGATCCCACATACCGGCGAGGAGACAACGCTTTTGAAGAAAAAAGCAGGAGATGCGGTCAATCTGGAAAACGACATTGTGGGGAAATACATTCAGAAATTTGTGGATATCGGAAGAAATTCCGGTGCGGACCGGGGAAAAATGCCTGACGATGAAAATGCCGCGGGAAACGCAAAGGGAAACTCGGGGCTCAGCATGGAGTTTCTTCAGAAATATGGATTTTAAAACAGATGCTTTGAAGATATTTAGAAACATCCAGAAAATATGAGATCAGAGCGGTTAAAGTTTCAGCAGTAGGAATCCTGCTGAAAGAAAAACTTTTAATAAAAGGCTCTGGAAAGGCAGGAAAATATGAACGAGCAATACAACACAATCGAAGAAGCGATCGAAGATCTGCGGGCGGGAAAGATCATTCTCGTGACAGATGACCCGGACCGGGAGAATGAGGGAGATATGATCTGCGCGGCAGAGTTCGCGACACAGGCAAATATCAATTTCATGGCAAGCCACGCAAAGGGACTGATCTGTACGCCGATGAGCGCGGCAGTGGCAGAGCGGCTGGGACTTCCGCAGATGGTATCCGAGAACACGGATAACCACTGCACGGCGTTCACGGTCTCCATTGACCATGTGGACACGACAACAGGAATTTCCGCGGCGGAGCGCTCTTACACGATGATGAAATGCGTGGACCCGGCGACAAATCCCCAGGATCTCAGAAGACCGGGACACGTATTCCCGCTTGTAGCAAGACGGGGCGGAGTGCTCGTGAGAAACGGCCACACCGAGGCAACTGTGGACCTCATGCGTCTGGCGGGACTTTCCGAGTGCGGCGTGTGCTGTGAGATCATGGAGGAAGACGGAACCATGATGCGGACCACGAATCTGTGGAAGCTGGCGAAGGAGTACGGACTGAAATTTATCACGATCAAGGAACTGCAGGATTACTGCCGTGTCCATGAAAAACATGTGGTGCAGGAGGCCTGCGCGGACATGCCGACCCAGTACGGACACTTTAAGATCTATGGCTATGTGAACGATATTACCGGCGAGCACCATGTGGCTCTTGTGAAAGGTGATATCGGGGACGGCGAGGATGTGCTCTGCCGCGTGCATTCCGAGTGCCTCACCGGAGATGTGTTCGGTTCCATGCGCTGTGACTGCGGAAAACAGCTCCAGACCGCGATGCGCCAGGTGGAGGCGGAAGGCCGTGGCATCATCCTCTACATGCGCCAGGAAGGCCGCGGCATCGGTCTGATCAACAAACTGAAGACGTATGTGCTTCAGGAGCAGGGCTTTGACACGGTGGAGGCCAATATCAAGCTTGGTTTTGCTCCGGATCTCAGGGAATACTGGATCGGGGCACAGATCTTAAGGGATCTCGGCGTGAATTCCTTAAGACTTCTCACGAACAATCCGGAGAAGATCTACGGACTTTCCGGCTTCGGACTTGAGATCCATGAGCGCGTGCCGATCGAGATCGATCCGCAGCAGTACGACAGCTTCTATCTGAAGACGAAGCAGGACAAGATGGGACATATCTTTACAAAAATTAAAGTGTGATAGGATGGAACGTCCATTGCTGAAACTCCTGTACACCGGCGGCATGCATTCCGCACGGACGGAAGTGATGAGATGATTACAGCCGCGCAGGCGGCACAGATCTACGGGCATGCATCCCGCACGGATGGAAGTGATGGGCAATTGGAAATAGAATTTTGCATGTAATTATGAAGACTTCTGAATAGCAGTAAGCATAAGAAAAGGAGAAACATCATGAAAGAGATCAAAGTATTAGAAGGAAAAGTTGTAGCACCGGAAGGCATGAAAGTGGGGATCGTAGCTTCCCGTTTCAACGAGATCATCGTAAATAAGCTTTTAGGCGGAGCGGTTGACGGACTTGTCCGCCACGGTGTGGAGGAAGAAAATATCACGGCGGCCTGGGTTCCGGGGGCGTTCGAGATCCCGGTTGCGGCATCTGCCATGGCAAAGTCCGGCAAGTACGATGCGATCATCTGCGTCGGCGCTGTGATCCGCGGTGATACCACACACTACGATTATGTGTGCAGTGAGGTCTCCAAGGGAATCGCGCAGGTGGGACTGGCAGAGAAGATGCCGGTACTCTTCGGCGTCCTGACAACCGAGAACATTGAGCAGGCAATCGCCCGTGCCGGAAGCAAAGGCGGAAATAAGGGATATGACTGTGCACTTTCCGCGATCGAGATGGTAAATCTTATGAGACAGTTCTAATTTCAGATGATATAGACGTAAAAGATCAGCGCTCCTGAGAGTATTTTTCAGAGGCGCTGATTTTTGCGTAACAGGGATTCCTCGGAATTTCCTGTTACACAAAAGGCACATTCTGCTTTAGCAGAGTTTATAAGGCTTTCGTCTCCTCCGTGAATTTAGCTGCGAAATCCCGGTTCAGTTTCATGAAGAGCTGCTGCTCCTCGGGAGACCAGCTCTCAAAAATCGCATTTTCGATGGCGATCAGGCGATGGGCGGTATTTTTCATGAGTTCCTCTCCTTTTTCCGTGAGAAAAACGCAGGTGTTCCTCCCTGTTCCGGGTTTCAGGTACAGATAACCGGCCTGTTCCATCTTGCGTACTGCAGAGTTGATCGTGGATTTTGTGGTGCCGGTCTCTTTGTAAAAAATACTTTGATTGCAGCCGGAGCCGTGTTCATTGAGGGAGTAGAGAATATCAAGCTCGCTGTCCGTGAGACCGAGCTTTAATGCAGCGTCATGGTAGACACTGTCGACTTGGCTGAGTAGGTTGTAAAATTCTTTAAATGCAGAGTACATGGCAGATCTCCTGAAAATATAAGTGTATGGGGGCAGTGCAGGGCTTTGCATCCGCCTGCACGGGCTATCGGTCTATGTGTATCCGTACTTCTTTGCCTTCCGGATCAGGAAGAAGAGCGACAGGCATACCGCCATAAATTCCGCCGCGATGATGGAATACCAGATCCCGGAGACACCGAGGAAAAACGGCAGGATGATCACAGCACCCGTTTCAAAGATCATGGTACGGCAGAAGGAGATCACAGCGGAGACGAATCCGTCGTTGAGTGCCGTAAAGAAGGACGATGCGTAGATGCTGAAGCCCATGAACAGGAAAGAGATCGAGTATGAGCGGAATGCATGGACCGTCATGTCTAAGAGGTTCGTGTTATAGCGGACGAAAATTCCCGCAAGAAACGGGGCACCCGCTTCTGCCACGATCGTCAGGATGATCTGGAAGGTCAGGATCAGCCGGAAGCTTTTTCCGAGCAGATTCTTTAACTCGCTCTTATTTCCTGCACCGCAGTGATAGCCCACGATCGGGGCACTTCCCATAGAGTAGCCGATAAAGAGCGCCGCAAAGATAAAGCTCACGTACATGATGACGCCGTATACGGCAACACCGTCGGAACCGGCAAGGCGCATGAGCTGCCAGTTGTAGAGCATGTTTACGATGGACATGGAGATGTTCGTCATAAACTCGGAAGCGCCGTTTGTACAGGCCTTCAACAGGGCACTAAAGTCCATATGGGTCCTTCCGAGACGGAGTCGGCTCCTGTTTGGAAAGATAAAGTAGAGCAGGGGGATCAGTCCGCCGATGGACTGACTGATCGCCGTTGCGGCGGCAGCTCCCACAACGCCGAGACGCAGAACAGCGATAAAATAAGCATCGAGGATCATGTTTGTAAGTCCTGACGCGATGGTGATCAGGAGTCCGAGCTGCGGGCGTTCCGCAACAACTAAAAAGCTCTGGAATACATTCTGCAGCATAAAGGGGATCAGAGCCAGTAGGATGATCCGGCCGTAATGGACGCAGTAGGGGAGAAGGATCTCATCAGCACCTAAGAGTCTTGCCATCGGGGCTAAAAGAATCTCACCGCCTACCGTAAAGAGGAAGCCCACCGCGATCAGAACGTAGACGAGGAGTGAAAAGATCTCCTTTGCCTTTTTTTCATTCCCGGTTCCGAAGGTCAGAGCCACCAGTGCACTGCCGCCGGTGCCGGTCATAAAGCCGATGGCACCGAGGATCATGAGAAACGGCATAATGATATTGATGGAGGCGAAGGCCTCGGAACCCACAAAGTTCGAGACGAAAACACCGTCCACAACACCGTAGATGGACGTTAAAATCATCATGACGACAGACGGAAACGTGAACCGCAGGAGTTTTTTGTAGGTAAAGTGGTCGGAAAGTGAAATATTCATCGTGTGCCCTTTCAGTTTTTTTACTGTGTCTGCCCGCGGGGGAAAATCGTGTCTTTTCTAGCGGACAGTTTTACAGTTATGAATGTACGAAATCGTACGTAGAATTATAGTACGATTTCGTACATATGTCAAGAAGAACTTTACATACTGTCTCACGGTATGAACTTCGTATCCAGCCTCACAGATATGAACTTTGCATCCTGTCCCACGGAAGAACTTCGCATCCAGTCTCACAGATATGAACTTTGCGTCCTGCCTCACGGAGGTTCGCCTCGAATTAAGATGGAAATCTCACAGAATGAGTTTTTACACAGATTTTACATTCTTTTACCGGAGTGTGATTGTTCGTTTCTTTTTTCTGCTATATGATATAGAAGTGAAAATGAGAGAAAAAAGAAAGAGCAGTCACGAGCTGGGTCGACTGCGGCAGAGGAAAAAGAATATGACATATAAGGAAATCAAGAAAAACGAGGAAGTTTTAGCTTACCTGAAAAAAGGAAACGACAATCTGGGGACTATGGGATTTACAGATCATTCGGACGCGCACTGCGCGATGGTTGCGGAGCGGGCAGCAATGATCTTAAAGAAATTCGGTTACTCAGATCACGATATCGAGCTGGTGAAGATCGCCGGTTTCATGCATGATATGGGAAATGCGATCAACCGGCATGCCCATGCGGAGTATGGTGCCCTTCTGGCATCCCAAATCCTGGAAAAGACGGATCTTCCGATCACAGACCGCGCGATCATCGTCTCCGCGATCGGAAACCATGATGAGTCAACGGGCGGAGCTGTAGATCCGATCTCCGCGGCGCTCATCATCGCCGACAAGACGGATGTGCGCAGAAACCGCGTCCGCCAGAAGGAGATGGCATCCTTTGATATCCACGACCGCGTAAACTATGCGGTTACAGAGGCAAAATTAAAGGTAAATGAGGAAAAGAAAGTGATCACCCTGAACTTAAGGATCGACGAAAACATCTGCTCCATGCTGGAGTACTTCGAGATCTTCTTACAGCGCATGCTCATGTGCCGTCGTGCGTGTGAAATGCTCGGAGCGAAATTCAAGATGACGGCGAACGGAAGCAAGATCGTATAAAATAAAATATGGAATATGCATCAGAGACACTCTTGGAACAGACCGTAATTGGCCTGTGCTGAGAGTGTTTTTTGTAACAGGAAATTCGGGGGGAGTTCTCCGATGAAAAAAGCACGAATGTGCCAATGATGTGCATTCACGCGAGGCTGTAGGTTATCGCAAGCGACTGCACGAGACACCCGAATGTGCCAGGGCATATTCTTTTTGAGCATTTTAATTCTGATATTCGAAAAAATATTTTTTACCGCAACATTTTCGTTCGGCTGGTTGTATATAGGGTAGAAAGGCAAAAATGCCGGAGTCAAAATGAAGAATTGTGAGGGAATCAATATGTATAAGAAGAATTTAGTAATGCTTGCAACAGTAGTTATGATGGCGGCTTTCGTGAGCGCCTGCGGAAATGGAAAACAGGAAATAAAGGAGACTGCAGTAATCGAGACAATGAAAGACTCACAGGAGGCATCTGAAAATGTTCAGATTGCGAATCCATGGATCGAGGTAAAAACGATGGAGGAGGCGAAAAATATGGCTGGCTTTGACTTAAAACTTCCGGAAATTCCGGCAGAATACGGAAAGAAGATGATCCAGGTGCTGGACTCTGCTGATGCTCTGACGATCGAAGTGATCTTCTGGAATAATGAGGATAAGGAAATACGAATCCGGAAAACACCGGGAACCGGGGATATCAGCGGAGATTACACTGCTTATGCGCAGGAGCAGAAAGTTCAGGCGGAAAATCGTGAACTGACCTTAAAGGGAGAGGAAGATAAGGTATTTCTTGCCACCTGGACGGAGGATGGTTATACTTATTCTATGTATGTAGAAGCCGGGATTTCAGCGGATGAGATGACTGGAATGGCGGGACAGGTCTGCTGAGAATGGATATCGGAGTGAACTGCTCTGACTACGGATAGAGCTTCATATGACAGGATACTGATAAAACAGGGAGAAAAATGGGAATGGGAATATGGACAGCATGGGAGCTGCCGGGATTCCGTCTGCTCCGGTGGCTGCAAGCCCTTATCTGGGCCTTTATGCCGGGGGTAAAGGACGAAAACCGGCAGAATATGGTCGAAAAAGAAGAATGGGAAGCGCGGATGCATCAGGCGGAGACGAACGGCCGGGCGGAAATGATTCTGACCAGGTTTGGAGACAGCATCCTGCGCTATGCTTATACATATCTTCATAATATGAGCGATGCAGAGGAAGTTCTTCAGGACACGTTGGTGCAGTTTTTAAAGACAGCACCGGAATTTGAAAGTGAGAATCATGAAAAAGCCTGGCTTCTGCGAGTCGCTGCGAACTTGAGCAAAAACAGAATCAGGTATAATAAACTTCGGGAGACGGATGAATTGAATGAGGAGCTTGTCGCGGAAGAACGGGAGGACCTGTCCTTTGTGTGGGAGGCGGTAAAGAGTCTGCCGGTAAAATACCGGGAGGTGATTCACCTGTTTTACCATGAAGGTTATCAGACGGCACAGATCGCAAAGGTTCTTGGAAGAAACGAATCGACGGTCCGTTCGGATCTTCGCCGGGGAAGGGAGAAGCTTAAGGAAGTTCTGAAGGGAGAGTACGATTTTGAAGAAATATGATGAGATCATGAACAAAATCGAGGTAGACGAGGCGATGCGCAAACGGATCCTCAGCTATGTGGAGAACTTGAATCTGGAAACGGAAAAGGCGGCAAAAAGCAGAGAAGAGTCAAAGATCCGCCAGTTCCGCGGACGAACGGTGAGAAATATAACAGCCGCGGCGGCCTGCATTGCGATCCTTCTGGTATGCACCTTCGCCTGGCCGAAGCTCACGGGACCGGGAGAACTGGAAACGAAAGAAAGCGTAAGCATCGCGAACGGCATGGTGGAAGTAAAGTCTATCGATGAGCTTTCCGCGGCAGTAGGTTTCCCGGTAAACGAAGTGGAGGGACTCCCGTTTACTGTTGAAAAAGAAGTATACATCTCCTACTGGGGAGAGATGGCGCAGATCGAGTATACCGGAGAAGGCGAGACAGCCGTATTCCGAAAGGGCATGGGAACGGATGATGTCTCCGGAGATTATAATGTGTATTCCAGCGTAAAAGAAATTATGGTTGGAGCGAATCCTGTGACATTGAAAGGCGAGAATGATGTTTTCACTCTGGCTGTCTGGACAGATGGGAATTACTCGTACTCTTTGGATATTTCCAAAGGATTAAGTGAAGATGAATGGAGTGAAATGATTCAACTTGCATGTGTAAATGCCAGATGGTAAAATGAAGAAAACAGCACAGGGAAAGGAGGAGACACATATGACAGAGCTTCTGAAACTTCCGGTTGGAATCGAAAATTTTGAAGAAATAAGAAGAGATGATTTCTATTATGTAGATAAAACAAAATTGATCGAGCAGCTTTTGAACCAGTGGGGAAAGGCTAATCTATTTACACGCCCGCGGCGTTTCGGAAAGTCACTGAATATGAGTATGCTCCGCAGCTTCTTTGAAATTGGGGCGGACCCTGAACTTTTCCGGGGATTGTATATTTCGCAGAAGTCAGCACTATGTGAAAAATATATGGGTCAGTTCCCTGTGATCTCCATCAGCCTGAAAGGTGTAAATGCCAGTGATTTTTCAGGTGCCTGCAGCAGTCTTATAAAAATTATGAATGCAGAGACGAGGCGGGCATTTATTTCCCTGGATAGCCAGAAACTCAGTGATGTCGACAAAAAGATGTTTGAAGAATTAATGGACCGCGGTATGACGCAGGATACACTTGTATACAGCTTAAAGGAACTTTCGGAATTGCTCGAACGAAGCTATGGCAGAAAAGTTATTGTCCTTATTGATGAGTATGATGTTCCGCTGGCAAAGGCAAATGAGAATGGATATTATGACGAGATGGCATTGCTGATTCGGAACTTATTTGAGAATGTTCTGAAAACAAATGATAGTTTGAAATTTGCGGTTCTGACCGGGTGTCTGCGTGTAGCGAAGGAAAGTATATTTACAGGACTTAATAATTTTAAAATATTTCCAATCACAAAAGTTGCATTTGATGAATGTTTCGGTTTTACAGACGATGAAGTGAGAGATATGCTTCACTATTACGAATTGGATTTGGATTATGAAACAGTAAAGAACTGGTATGATGGATACCGATTCGGAAAAGCGGATGTTTATTGTCCGTGGGATGTGATCAATTATTGCAGTGACCATATTGAAGATCCATATCTTCCGCCTCAGAATTATTGGCTGAATACAAGCGGAAATGAAATGATCTACCATTT
The DNA here is from genome assembly GCF_018785465.1 of Clostridium sp. MCC328. NCBI lineage: Bacteria > Bacillati > Bacillota > Clostridia > Eubacteriales > Clostridiaceae > Clostridium > Clostridium sp. MCC328. The sequence goes on along the minus strand of NZ_WQPW01000102.1, from coordinate 76,614 downwards.
TATTGATGGACTGGAAGATCAGACGGGAGTAACGAAAGAAGAACTGGAACTTCTTGTCAATGGTGGTTCGGTTCAAAAAAATATTAATCAGGAACTTACCTATAAGGAATTGTATTCATCTATGGACAATCGCTGGAGTACTTTGTTTATGACAGGGTATTTAACGCAGAGAGGGGAACCGGTTGGAAACCGATATGATCTGGCAATTCCAAATCAGGAGATTCGCAACATCATCACAGAACATATTTTGCAAATGTTCCAGAAAAATGTAAAGAACGATGGAACGATGGCCGATTCATTCTGCAGCGCATTGGAAGCGGGAAATGCTGAACAGGTCGAAACTTTATTCACGGAATATATGAGGCAGACGATCAGTATCAGGGACACGTTTGCACAGTGTTCACGAAAAGAAAACTTTTATCAGGGAATCCTGCTTGGAATTCTGAGTTATAAGAGTGATTGGATCGTCAGATCCGACCGGGAGTCAGGGGACGGATTCAGTGATATTACGATCCGGATCTCAAATTCTGGCACAGGAATTGTTATTGAAGTGAAATATGCGGAAGCAGGTCATGAGGAGGAGATGGTTCAAAAAGCGTTAAGGCAGATACAGGATAAAGACTATGGATATGAATTTCGTCAGGAAGGTATAAGAAGAATCTTGTACTATGGAATTGCATGCAACAAAAAAGTGTGCAGAGCAGAGGTACTGGAAGTATAGAAATTATGGAGATTCATCATATGAAATTTACACCGATCGACCGAACCACCTGGGAGAGAAACTCCCATTATGATTATTATACAAACCTGTTAAAATGCGGCTACAGTGTGACTGTGTCCTTAGATATCACGAAGCTGCACCAGCAGGTAAAAGAAAAAGGACTGAAGTTTTATCCTGCCTTTGTCTACTGTGTCTCAAAACAGATCGCAGTGACAAAAGAATTCCGCATGGGACGGGACAAGGAAGGAAATCCGGGATACTACGATATCCTTCATCCGAATTATACGATCTTCCATGAGGATGACCATACCTTCTCCGATGTCTGGACCGGATACACGGAAGACTTTAAAACCTTCTATAAAAATATGAGAGATGACATGGAGACCTACAAAGACGTAAAAGCCGTAAAGGCAAAACCGGGACAGCCACAGAACTTTTACTGTATCTCCATGGTGCCGTGGTTAAACTTTACTGGTTATTCCGCCTACACAGAGAGCGGAACCCCGATGCTGTTTCCAATTATTACCTGCGGTAAGTTCACAGAGCATGACGGGATACTTACAATGCCATTCTGCGTCAACATCGCCCACGCAGCCGCTGACGGATATCACACATCCATGTTTATCAACGAACTTCAGAAACTGATCGACATGATCGAACTTTAAAGCGCAGCTTTCAAGCTTCCTGCCACACAGAAAAAGCTGTTTTACAGAATCCGGTATTACAAAGAAGAAGTTCGCAGATTATGAATAAAAATTCGAGAATATATAAGTAAAATAACAGTTACGATTTTCTTAAAAAACGCGGGGAAGCACTTGTCTGATTGAAAACCCACGGGGTTTGTGTTATGATGTCTTCAAGTGAGTGTGAGAAGAATCATCAGATAAAGGAGGACTGTTACATGAAAAAGACATCTCTTGTCATCATGGCAGCAGGAATTGGAAGCCGTTTTGGCGGCGGGATCAAGCAGCTTGCCCCGGTTGGACCGAGCGGTGAGATCATTATGGACTATTCGATCCATGATGCCCTGGAAGCAGGATTTGATAAAATTATCTTTATTATAAGAAAAGATCTGGAAAAGGATTTCAAGGAGATCATCGGAAATCGTATCGAGAAGATCGCTCCGGTAGAGTACGCGTATCAGGAGATGGATGATCTCCCGGAGGGATTTTCTGTTCCGGAAGGAAGAAAAAAACCGTGGGGAACCGGTCAGGCGATCCTTGCGGCGAGAAATTTAATTAAGGAGCCGTTCCTTGTCATCAATGCAGATGACTATTATGGAAAAGAAGGTTTCAGGATCGTCCATGATTACATGGTAAATGAGATGGATGATACGAAGGACACCTTCGATATGTGTATGGCAGGATTTATCCTCTCCAACACCTTAAGCGAAAACGGTCCTGTAACCCGCGGCGTGTGCACTGTGGACAATAATGGATACCTCTCCAAGGTCACAGAGACATATGATGTATATAAGGCCGAGGACGGCATGCACGCGGCAGACCACGACGGGAATCCGGTTATCGTGTCAGAAGATCAGCATGTCTCCATGAACATGTTCGGTCTCCCGGCATCCTTCGTAAAGGAACTGGAAAAGGGATTCCCGGAGTTCCTTTCTAATGTGAAAGAGGGAGATCTGAAGGCGGAGTATCTTCTTCCGGCAGTGATCGACGAGTGCATCCACAGTGGAAAAGGAACTGTCCGTGTGCTTGAGACAAAGGATAAATGGTTTGGAGTTACTTATAAGGAAGACAAACCGGCAGTTGTCGCATCAATCCAGAAGCTGGTAGATGCAGGCGTTTACCCGAAGAAACTGTTCTAAGAGCATTGCGCTGAGAGGATGTACGTTTACAATACTGTCTGCAAACAGATAAGAACAGCCTGATCAGCCGATCATGGTACGATCATAGTAAAGTGAAATGGTAGCTTTCCCGCTCTTTTTGCATATGATAATCCTGTATAGGGATCAGCAAAGGAGCGGGAACGTTTTTATGGAGAAGATTTACCGGGGATATCCCCTGGAAGTAAAAAAGGGTTACGGAATTTTTAACCCAGAAAGGACCTGTTCGTCCGAAGGGCCAAAGAAAGTCCCCTGGATGCTTTACCGTAGAGAGGAGCAGAGCGGAAAAACGGAGCTGACCGGAAATGAATCCCGGTCAGAGATAGATTATCTTCGAGGTCTCTATCCGGCATCGGCAAAGCAGAACCAGATCCTGGCGGAGGAGGCATGCGATCTTCTGGAATACCCTGGAAGTCCCATGTATGACGAATACCCGGACCGGGAATTCTTATACCGGGAGCTTTCAAAAGTGAGACAGCGCCATCCGGAGGAGACCGCAGGTGGTAAAGAAGGACAGGATCTTTTACAGGTACTGTTTATAAATGAGATCTACAGGAGACGGATCTTAAACAGAATGGAAAATCAGAGCAGTGACAGATAGACAGAGCGAGGAACAGTAAGATGAAGACCGGCAAGAAAGTCATGATCCTGCTGCTTATTTTTGTGGCGGCAGTGATCGTTTATTTTATACACCCAGTTGGGAAGAAAGAAGAGCATGGAATCACGGAGTACACGGCGATGGAGAAAGCGAAATTTCCGGTACTCTATGCGACGATGGGAGACCGGGAGATGGCGCCGGTGTTCGGCCAGACGGAGGAGCGCGGTGTGACCGCAGACCGCGGCAGCCTGATCGTACTTCCGGAAGACCGGAAACTCAAGGTACGGTTTGCCGGTACGACAAAGATCCAGGGACTGCGCTATGAGATCCGCAGCCTCGACACAGAAGACCTGATCGAGCGCACCCAGGTCACATCTCTTGATGCAGCCATAAATGGAGACAGCGAAAATGCCGTAAGTGCAGAGTTTCTGATCCAGAATCTTCTTGAGACAGGAAAAGAGTATCTTCTCGGCGTCTGCGCGAGTCTTCCCGACGGATCCGAGGCCTGGTATTACATGCGGATCGTGGAGCAGGACCAGGGCCATGTGAACGAGATGCTGGCACTGGCGGAGGAGTTTTCCTCAAAGACATACAAGTACAGCGATGCCCAGAGCTTGGCCATGTATATGGAGACATCTCCCAGCGCAAACAGTTCGGAACTGGGAACTGTGACGTTAAAAGACACTTTCACCCAGCTCACATGGGGCTCTTTGGGCGTGGAGCGGACCGGTGAGGCGTACACGAAATTAAAGGAACTGTCCGGAAATCTCGCCAATGTGGAGATCACGACCCATGTGACGGCGAAGGATGGCGAGAAGACGGAAACCTACGAGGTGACAGAAAACTTTACAATGAAGTGGGCATCCCAGCGGATCTACATGATGGATTACGAGAGGACCATGACGGAGCTCTTCACAGGAGATTCCGATCTGTTCTCTGGAAAACGGATCATTCTGGGAATCGGAAACGGTGACGGAGTCCATGCCGTAAAGAGTGCTGGGGGCCAGTACACAGCGTTTGTGACAGGCCGGGAGCTGTGGGCATACGACAGTGGCGAGAATGTTGGAGCCAGAGTGTTCGCCTTCGGCGGCGCAGCATCCGACGATATCCGTGACAACGTGCCGGAACATGGCGTCGAGATTCTTTCTGTGGATGAGGACGGCGGAATCGATTTTATCGTCTACGGAAGAATGAACCGCGGAACCCATGAAGGCAGCACGGGAATCGCCTACTATCACTATGCGATGGACCAGAATGCCCTGGAGGAGAAATTTTTTATTCCATCCACGGAACCTTTTGAGGAGCTGAAGGACGATCTCTCCGTCCTCGCACACCGCGGAACGAACGGAATCTTCTATTTCTATATGGACCATGGAATCTACGGGATCGATCTGAAGAGCCTGGAGTATGTGGCGCTTGCTTCCGGTCTCACAAAGGACCAGTTTGCGGTCAGCGCGGATCACTCCCGGGCGGCATGGCAGGAAAATACAGGAATCTGGGATTCCCAGACGATCCAGATCATGGACCTCGACACCGGGGACAAGACCCAGCTCGGCGGACAGGCGGGGTCCGTATCAAGAATTTTCGGCTTTGTCGGAAATGACTGCATCTACGGAACCGGAGATAGCGGGGATTACCTGATGTCCAACGGCCGTGTAATGGGAGTCTATTTAAAGAGCATCGATATCGTGGACAGGGAGATGAAGTCCGTGATGCACTATGAGAAGCCGGGTTCCTGGATCCGCGAGGTGTCTGTGGATGACAGCCGGATCCATATGAAGACTGTGACAAGCAAGGACGGATTCTTCGGGACATATTCCGCGGACACGCTGGTCTGCAACGCGGAGATCCTTCCGGGAAAGACCGACGATATCGGCTGGTACGCGTCGGATCAGAAAGGACAGGTCCTGTTTGTCCAGCTCGACAGGGATATCGAGACGGCAAAGAAGATCCGTCAGGCATCCCCGAAGCTTGCGGAGAGCAGCGAGACTGTAAAGCCGATCGAGACAGCTGCCTGCAGGGAAACAGAGTTTTACGCCTACGGACGGGGCAGATTCCTCGGACGGTTTGTGGAGTTCTCGGACGCGGCGGAGACGGCGTACAACAGTATGGGATTCGTGACAGTGGGACGTGACCGGATCATCTGGGTGCGCGGAAACAGGGCGAGCGCTTCCTATATCAGGGATATCACATCGGCGTCAAGGCTGATGGAGCGCTACCTCGATTCCTTTGAGATAAACCAGACGATGGAGGATGGAACCTTCCTTCTGGACGCCTCCGGCAGCACGATCATCCAGGTGTTATACTTTGTGGGACAGAACATTCCGGTGTTAGCCTACACTGGAGAGGGAACGTCCATGTACCTGACCGGCTATGACCAGACACATGTCCGTGTGTATCATCCAGAGAGCGGGGCAACAGAAGTGCTGTCCATGGAGACGGCGAACCAGGTGCTTGGGGCAGCGGGGTATGATTTCATATGCTGCGTGCCAACCCTATAGGTTTCGTTCCTTAAGAAAAACTTTACATTTTTCCCAGATATGTTATAATCATAACGAAAACAAGCTGGGACGAATGCGGGATAGCTCTGTCCCTTTTTAGATATATAGATAGAGGTGCGTAATGGAACAGTACATCATGAAGGGCGGAAATCCGCTTGTAGGAGAAGTAACTATAAGCGGCGCAAAAAATGCGGCTCTGGGAATTTTAGCGGCGGCGATCATGACCGATGATGACGTTGTGATCGATAATCTCCCGGATGTCAGCGATATCAATGCTCTTTTAGAGGCAATCAGCCATCTTGGAGCGAAGGTTGAGCGTATTGACCGCCATACTGTAAAGATCAATGCGGAAAATATCCACGCGGTGACCGTGGAAGATGAGCATATGAGAAAAATCCGCGCGTCATATTATTTTATCGGCGCGCTTCTTGGAAAATATAAGAGTGCGGAGGTTCCGCTTCCCGGCGGATGTACGATCGGAAGCCGTCCGATCGACCAGCACTTAAAGGGATTCCGTGCACTGGGATCTGATGTGAAGATCGTCCGCGGTGCTGTTGTGGCCCACGCGATCGATCTTGTGGCAAGTCATATCTATCTGGATGTGGTTTCTGTCGGCGCTACCATCAATATCATGATGGCCGCAACGATGGCGGAAGGCGAGACGATCCTTGAGAACGTAGCAAAAGAGCCGCATGTCGTTGATGTCGCAAACTTCTTAAACAGTATGGGCGCAAACATTAAAGGCGCAGGTACGGATGTGATCCGTATCAAAGGTGTAAGACGTCTTCACGGAACAAACTATTCGATCATCCCGGATCAGATCGAGGCCGGAACATTTATGTGTGCCGCAGCGATCACCCGCGGTGATATTACCGTAAAAAATGTGATCCCGAAGCATCTGGAGGCGATCTCCGCAAAACTCACCGAGATGGGCTGCGAGGTCGTTGAGTTCGACGAGGAGATCCGTGTGGTCGGAAAACCGAGACAGCGTCACATGAACTTTAAGACACTCCCGTATCCGGGATTCCCGACTGATATGCAGCCGCAGATGACCGTGGCGCTTGCCCTGGCAGATGGGACAAGTGTTGTGACGGAGAGTATCTTTGAGAATCGCTTCAAATACGTGGATGAGCTTTCCCGCATGGGCGCGAATATCAAGGTGGAAGGCAGTGTTGCCATCGTTGACGGTGTCGGAAGCTTCACAGGGGCTCAGGTCGTTGCGCCGGATCTTCGCGCAGGCGCGGCTCTTGTGCTTGCAGGTCTTGCCGCAGATGGATACACGACTGTGGACGAGATCGGCTATGTTGAGCGCGGCTACGAGAATTTTGAAGAGAAGCTCCGCTCTCTCGGTGCTGTGATCGAGCGCGTGGATTCCGAGAAGGAAGCGCAGAAATTCAGACTGAGAGTCGGCTGATGAGAATTTGAAAGCCCGAAGGTTCTGGTATACCGGGAAATTTTCCCGATTTCTCAGGATTTTCGGGCTTTTTTGCGATTGCCGCTTGACATTCACGTATGAATCGTATAAGATACAGTCCGTGGGTTATTTTTTGGGTGGCTCACAGTATAATAAACTTAAAAAAGTTCGCAATATCCCTTATTCAGAGTGATGGAGGTACATAGGACCGGTGAAGTCACGGCAACCCCTGTTAATCGCAGATGCGAGAGGGCAGGAAGGTGCCAACCTGAGCGAGTAAATCGAGCAATAAGAGGATTTGACCACGTAAACCAGTCAAGTCCGCTTAGCATGAGCGGACTTTTGTTTTGCCGTAACTGCGGAGAGCAGGTGCGGCCTTCCTACAACTTGAAAGGAGCTACAATGGAAAAAAGATTATTTACTTCCGAGTCCGTAACTGAAGGACATCCGGACAAAATGTGCGACGCGATTTCCGACGCGATCCTCGACGCGTTAATGGAACAGGATCCGATGAGCCGTGTTGCATGTGAGACATGCACAACAACAGGTCTTGTTATGGTAATGGGCGAGATCACAACAAAGGCATATGTGGATATCCAGAAGATCGTCCGCGAGACCGTCCGTGAGATCGGCTATGACCGTGCAAAATATGGTTTCGACTGTGATACCTGCGGTGTTCTCACTGCGATCGACGAGCAGTCCAGCGATATCGCCATGGGTGTTGACAAGGCGCTTGAAGCGAAAGAGAACAACATGACAGACGATGAGCTGGATGCAATCGGTGCTGGTGATCAGGGTATGATGTTCGGTTTCGCTACAAACGAGACCCCGGAGTACATGCCGTATCCGATCGCTCTTGCGCATAAGCTTGCAAGACGTCTCACCGAGGTCAGAAAGAACGGAACTCTTCCGTACCTGAGACCGGACGGAAAGACCCAGGTTACAGTTGAGTACGATGAGAACGGAAAGCCGTTCCGCCTCGATGCAGTCGTTCTTTCCACACAGCATGATGAGAATGTGACTCAGGAGCAGATCCATGAGGACATCAAGAAATATGTATTTGATGAGATCCTTCCGCAGGAGATGGTAGACGCAGATACAAAGTTCTTCATCAACCCGACCGGACGCTTCGTGATCGGTGGACCGCATGGAGACAGCGGACTGACCGGAAGAAAGATCATCGTTGACACCTACGGCGGATATGCCCGTCACGGCGGCGGAGCCTTCTCAGGAAAGGACTGCACAAAGGTAGACCGTTCCGCAGCATACGCAGCGCGTTACGTTGCAAAGAACATCGTAGCGGCAGGCCTTGCTGACCAGTGCGAGATCCAGCTCTCCTACGCGATTGGTGTGGCTCATCCGACCTCCATCATGGTTGAGACAGAGGGAACCGGAAAGGTATCCGACGAGAAGTTAGTCGAGATCATCCGTGAGAACTTCGATCTCCGCCCGGCAGGAATCATCAAGATGCTTGATCTCCGCCGTCCGATCTACAAGCAGACCGCAGCATACGGTCACTTCGGAAGAACAGATATCGATCTTCCGTGGGAGAAGCTTGACAAGGTTGAGGATTTAAAGAAGTATCTGTAATAGAGAAAAAGAATAGAACGATCATGGATGTGCAGGGACAGAAATGATCGAAAAGCTACGGCGCAGTTTCCGGAAATGTCAGGAAACTGCGCCGCTTTTTTATGTAACAGGAAATTCTGAGGAATTCCCTGTTACATAAAAAGGCACTGACGTGCCAAAGATGCGCCAAAGATGCGCACTCGCGCGAAGGTGTAGACTGTCGCAAGCGACCGCGCGAGGCGCGAGAATGTGCCAAGGTACATTCTTTTTTAGAATACTTTTATAAATTACCCACAAGAGTTGTGTTATACTTATCATATGCTGTTGGGGTCAAAGGATCCTTTGCCCCATCGGATACCGGATCGCTTTGCACTGGCCGGTGCGGGGCACAGACGTAGGAGCACGTAGTGCGGAGCGATCAGAAAGCCGGTATGTCATCTCAGACTGGCGGACAAAAATAAGAAGGGAGCGCGCAGCCGCTCATGAAAATACGTACAAAATTACTTATCACATTTCTGACGATCACGGTGGTACCGATCTTTTTGATCTATATCTCGATGTTAGGACTCAGTTCCTATCAGAACCGGGTGTTCCGGGAGACCTACGACGTTGGCCAGGTGGATCTCTCTGCCGGCGCGTCGATCCGGGTATTCAGCCACCTGACTGAGAGCATTCAGAAGGAGATCGAAGAAAAGATCGCGAAGGATCCGGAGATTTTCACGGACCAGTCGTATCTGGGCGACTTGAATGCCCGGATGACTGAAAAACACTCCTTTCTGATGGTGACGAAGGATGGAAAACTGATCTATATAGGAAACGACGAGACAGCATCGAGCCTGGAGAGAGAGATATCGGACTATGCGGAGATCAATGACTCTGATTCCTGGGGCAATTATCTGGATAAAAATACGGAACATCTGATCAAACAGAGAGAATTTGAACTGGCAGATGGGAGCCGGATCGCGGTCTACCTTGTGACAAACGTTGTGGATGTGATCCCGGAGGTAAAATCCCTGATCACAGAGATGTTCTTCAGCAGTGTGCTGATCCTTTTTATCACAGGCGGTATGCTGACAGCCTGGGTCTACCGGTCGATCTTATGGCCGATCGGAAAGCTTCAGGAGGCAACGAAACAGATTCGCGACGGAAATCTGGACTTCACTCTCGATGTGGAGGACGATGACGAAATCGGGCAGCTCTGCCAGAACTTCGAGGAAATGAGGATCCGTCTGAAAGAATCGACGGAAGAAAAGATCCAGTATGATAAGGAGAGCAAGGAGCTGATCAGCAACATCTCCCACGATTTAAAGACCCCGATCACAGCCATCAAGGGCTACGCGGAAGGTCTTATGGAAGGCGTTGCGTCCTCGCCGGAGAAGCGGGATAAATATATCCGGACGATCTACAACAAGGCGAACGATATGGACCGTCTGATCAACGAGCTGACATTCTACTCAAAGATCGACACAAATAAGATCCCGTATACCTTCTCGAAGATCAATGTGGCAAACTACTTCCGCGACTGTGTGGAGGAAGTAGGACTGGAACTCGAGGCGAGAGGAATCGAGCTTGGCTATTTTAACTTTGTAGATGAGGACGTGATGGTGATCGCCGACGCGGAGCAGATGAAGCGCGTCATCAACAACATCATCGGAAATTCCTTAAAATACATGGATAAAAAGAATGGGATCATCAATATCCGGATCCTGGATGTGGGTGACTTTGTCCAGGTGGAGATCGAGGACAACGGAAAAGGCATCGGACAGAAAGAGCTTCCGTATATTTTTGACCGTTTCTACCGGACGGATTCCTCGAGAAATTCCAGCAAGGGCGGAAGCGGCATCGGCCTTTCCATCGTAAAGAAGATCATTGAGGACCATGGAGGAAAGATCTGGGCCACCAGCAAGCTGGGAATCGGAACAGAGATCCACTTTGTACTCAGAAAGACCGCGGGGGACGCGCAGCAGTAAAATATAATACCCATAACAGGAGGAACTTATATGAGCAAAATTCTGATCGTAGAAGATGAGGAGAGTATTGCAGAACTCGAAAAGGATTATCTGGAACTGTCCGGTTTCGAGGTTGAGATAGAAAATGACGGAGAAGCCGGTTTAAAGCGGGCGATTTCGGAGGAGTTCGACCTCTTTATCCTGGATCTTATGCTGCCGGGAGTGGACGGATTTGAGATCTGTAAGAAGATCCGAGAGACGAAAAACACACCGGTGATCATGATCTCCGCAAAGAAAGACGATATCGATAAGATCCGCGGCCTTGGTCTCGGTGCTGACGACTATATTACAAAGCCGTTCAGCCCGAGCGAGATGGTGGCGAGAGTCAAGGCCCACCTGTCCCGCTACGAGAGACTCATCGGAAGCGGAACCCCGGTGAACGATATCATCGAGATCCGCGGTTTAAAAATCGATAAGACAGCCCGCCGCGTCTATGTAAACGGCGAGGAGAAGAACTTTACGACAAAAGAATTTGACCTTTTGGCGTTCTTAGCCCAGAACCCGAACCACGTCTTCACGAAGGAAGAGCTGTTTTCCAAGATCTGGGACATGGAATCCATCGGTGATATTGCGACCGTTACAGTCCACATCAAGAAGATCCGCGAGAAGATCGAGATGAATACCGCGAAACCCCAGTATATCGAGACGATCTGGGGTGTCGGATACCGGTTCAAGGTATAAGGCAGGGAGAAAGGGAAGATGGACAGAAAAAAACTTTTGGAGGAGACAGAGCTTTTCGTCCTGGACATGGACGGAACCTTCTATCTGGACACGCAGATCCTGGACGGATCCCTGGAATTTTTAAGACAGGTGGAACGTCTCGGAAAGCGGTATGTATTTTTTACAAATAATTCCTCGAAATCTCCGAGGACCTATATTGATAAGCTGGCGAAAATGGACTGCCATATCCGCCGGGATCAGATCATTACATCCGGCGATGTGATGATCGAATATCTGAAAATGTATTATCCGGGAAAAAGGGTTTACTTAGTTGGAACCCCGGACCTGGAGGAAAATTTCCGGGAGAACGGCATTCTCCTCACAAAGGATATGCCGGATGTTGTGGTCATCGGATTTGATATGACTCTGACCTACGAGAAGTTAGAGAGGGCCTGTACCTACATCCGGAGTGGGGCAGTATTCCTGGCAACACATCTGGATATCAACTGTCCGACGCGGGCTGGATTTATCCCGGATTGTGGTGCTATGTGCGCGGCAATCTCACTGTCTACGGGAAAGCAGCCGAAGTATGTGGGAAAACCATTTAAGGAAACTGTGGATATGGTGCTGACACTCACGGGAAGCGAGCGGGAGAAGATATCCTTTGTGGGAGACCGTCTCTATACTGATGTGAAGACCGGCGTGGCAAATGGAGCCCACGGGATTCTGGTGCTCTCCGGGGAGACGAAGGCCGGTGATCTGGAGAACGCTGACACGGTGCCGGATGCTGTGTTTACAGGGTTAAAAGAGATGGCGGAAATTATGGCAGAGATGCCGGGAAAATAGAAACCGAAAGCTAAGAGTAATAGGCACATCCTGATGTTTGGGGTGTGCCTTTGCTGCGGGGAGAAAAATCCAGATAAAGTGTTACAGAGAACATACGGTTGTTTGCGCTTGACATTCAGCGGATATAAGTTTAAACTTGAATTATGTGAATTTTCTGCAAAAATAAAGCAAAACACGAAAAAAACGAAACAGTTTCAGTGGGGCGTGAAGAATGACAGAAGTCTGGAACTGAAAATTAAGACAAAGGAAGACAACGCTTATGAAGTACAAATTGAGATTTGCTGCCTTTTTCACTGCCATGATCGTATTTAACCTGGCGGCCAACTTTGCCCACCCGGTCACACCGACGGTAATCCAGGAGCTGCAGCTCCACGACTACATGTTTGGAGTGGCGTTAGCAGTTATGCTGATCACAAACTTCCTGTTATCTCCGTTCTGGGGTAAGATCAATAACTATATTTCTTCAAGGCTTTCCTTATTGATCTGCTGTCTGGGATACGGTGTGGCCCAGGTATGGTTTGCCTACGCTACGACGGAACTCATGATCATTCTCGCGAGAATGTTCGCGGGACTCTTCACCGGCGGTATCTTTGTAAGCTTTCTGACCTATATCGTAAACAAGTCAGACCCGGAAGACCAGGGGAAATACCTGACATACAGTGCAACGATCAAGAGCGTGGCCAGCGCTTTCGGCTACATGATAGGCGGATTTTTAGGCGAGTTTTCCGTGCGTCTGGCGTTCTTAGTCCAGGCGGGAACCCTGATCGCGGTGGCAATTGCTTTCTTCCTTATCTGTGAACCGGACAGCACGGCGAATTTAAAGGATATTCCGGCAAAGCAGCTCATGAAGGAAGCGAACCCATTCCAGGCGTTCATCGACAGCAGGAATTTCATGTGCATGGCTTTCGTGTTCCTGTTTGCGATCAACATCTTTATCAACTTCGGAAATACCGGTTTCGACCAGGCTTTTAACTACTACTTAAAGGCACAGCTGGGCCTGACTTCCTCCTACAACGGAATCATCAAGGCGGGCGTCGGTTTCGTATCCTTTATCGCGAACATGAGCCTCTGTATCTGGATCATCAAGAAGACGAACGTCAAAAAGTCTATGGTGGTTCTCACAGCGTTCTGTGCGCTGGCTTCCATCGGAACATTGATATCCGTGAAGATCGGAATCTTCATCCTGTTCAGTATCCTTGTTTACGCTGGCTATTCCGTCAGCGTCCCGGTTCTCCAGAACATGGTGGCAGACCAGGCATCGCCGGAGCAGAAGAACCTCGTCATGGGATTCTTCAACGCGACCCAGTCATTGGGAAGTATTGCGGGTTCCCTGACAGCGGGATTTATCTACTCTGTGAATGCGAAGCTTCCGTTTGCCTGCACCTTCGTGATCTACTCGGTGGGCGTTGCGGCGGCGTTTGGATATCTGTGCTACCACAAAAAAGAGGCTTGATACTGGTTTAAATTAACATACACCCCGGAAGGGCATGGTACTTAAAAAAGTACCTGCCCTTCCGTTTTTTTAGACATCGTCGCTTGACTTTTTCCTCCCTATGTTATAAGATATTTTACATTTGCACCCTGTATGGCTTGAAATATTAACGAGCCGTCAGTATTGTATATAGAATTCTGTGACCGGTATAGAGATCTGGGAGTCCGTAGGAGTCGTCGAATGAATGTATCCTGGCATGGAATCGTTATGCAGACAACATAGAAAGGATATTGAATGGAAACAATCAGATTTGACGAACTTAATTTAGACCCGCGGATCCTCCGCGCAGTTACAGATATGGGATTTGAGGCGGCGTCCCCGATCCAGGCCCAGGCGATCCCGGTTGAGATGGAAGGCCATGACATGATCGGCCAGGCGCAGACCGGAACCGGTAAGACCGCAGCTTTTGGAATTCCGCTTCTCATGAAGATGGACCCGGAAAACAGAAAGACACAGGCAATGATCCTCTGCCCGACGAGAGAACTTGCGATCCAGGTAGCGGAAGAGCTTCGCCGCCTTGCGAAATACATGTCCGGGATCAAGATCCTCCCGGTCTACGGCGGACAGGAGATCGTAAAACAGATCCGCTCCTTAAAGGGCGGTGTCCAGATCATCGTTGGAACCCCGGGACGTGTGATGGATCATATGAGAAGAAAGACGATCCGCACCGACGCGATCCACACGGTGGTTCTCGATGAGGCGGACGAGATTCTGAACATGGGATTCCTCGAGGACATGGAGACGATCCTCGGTGAGCTTCCTGAGGAGCGCCAGACCGTAATGTTCTCCGCGACAATGCCTCACGCGATCGCCCAGATCGCCCAGAAGTTCCAGAAGGACCCGAAGATGGTTCAGGTCGTAAAGAAGGAACTGACGGTTCCGAAGGTGACCCAGTATTATTATGAAGTAAAACCGAGAAACAAAGTGGAAGTTATGTGTCGTCTGCTGGATCTCTATTCCCCGAAGCTCTCCGTTGTGTTCTGCAACACGAAAAAGCAGGTGGATGAGCTGGTGCAGGCACTCCAGGGCCGCGGATACTTTGCGGAAGGTCTTCACGGAGACTTAAAGCAGGAGCAGCGTGACCGTGTAATGGGAAGCTTCCGAAATGGCGCTACCGAGATCCTTGTTGCGACGGACGTTGCGGCGAGAGGTATCGACGTTGACGATGTGGAAGCCGTATTTAACTACGATATTCCGCAGGATGACGAGTACTATGTACACCGTATCGGACGTACCGGACGTGCCGGAAGAGAAGGACGCGCATTCAGCCTTGCGGTGGGAAGCGAGGTCTACAAGCTCCGCGACATCCAGAGATTCTGCAAGACAAAAATCGTTCCGCAGCCGATCCCGTCCTTAGATGATGTGACTGCGATCAAGGCGGAGAAGATCTTAGATGATGTTCAGCAGCATATCGGTGACGACAGCAATTTAGAGCGCATGACAGATATTATCGAGAAGCGTCTTCTTGCTGAGGATTACACTTCCTTAGAGCTTGCGGCAGCGTTCCTGAAGATGGCCATGGGCGACGATTACGAGGATATCGCGGATGAGGGAAGACCGCTCCGTGACCTTGACGATCTCGACCGACGCGGCGGAAGAAATGACCGCGGAAGAAACGGACGCAGACGCCAGAGAGGCGATGATGAGGAGTACATGGACAGAAAGAATGCCAGAGGCGGCATGACAAGACTGTTCATCAACCTCGGAAAGAACCAGAACGTGAAGCCGGGCGATATCTTAGGAGCCATCGCCGGTGAATCCGGAATCCCGGGCCGTCTCGTCGGAAGTATCGATATGTATGACAAATATACCTTCGTGGAAGTTCCGAAGGAGCAGGCTGATATCGTTATGGACGCAATGAACCATGTGAAGATCAAAGGTAAGAGCGTGCATGTGGAGAAGGCGAACCGGAGATAAGGGCAGTATTGCTATAAAATATGATGTTGGGGTCAAAAGCTTTTGACCCCTCTGATACCGAATTGCTCTGCACTGCGTGCTCCCGCAATTCTCAAAAACATTCGTAATTCGCTCATTTTTCTTTGAAAGATGGCTACTTACTCATGTTTTTGGCGGGTCCCAAGGTCAAAAATTCTCCTGCAAGCAAGCTTGCGTTGAACTTCTGACCTTTTGACCCTGGTATCATAAAATATGGAACTATAGAAATCAAAAACGGGAACCCGGCAGAGTTTGTTTCTGCCGGATTCCCGTTTCCTTTCATATATTACTGTGATTTAACTTCCTTCCAGAGTGCATTATAGAGATCATCCGCCTCGGTTCCAAGATAACTGTAGACCTCAGAATTCTCCAGCTCATCTGTATCCGGGAATACAGATTTATTTTCCTGATATTCCGGATCCAGGATCTCGAACGCTGCCTTGTTCGGGGTTGCGTAGGTGATGTACTCGAAGTTCTTCACCGCGATATCCGGGCGGCAGAGGAAGTTGATCCACTTCTCCGCGTTCTCCTTATTCTTCGCGTTGTCCGGGATGACCCAGGAATCGATCCACAGGTTTGTTCCCTCTTTAGGAAGAACGTACTCAAGATCATAATCGAGATCCAGTGTCTCCGCCTCTTCCTGGAGGTATAACAGCTCACCGGAGTAGATAACACCTACCGCCGCCTCGCCGTTTAACATCTTATCGCGGACCTGGTCCACAACATATGCCTGTACTAACGGCTTCTGCGCCAGGAGAAGCTTCTTCGCCTCCTCCAGCTCTCCCACGTCTGTGGTGTTCATGGAATATCCAAGTTCCTTTAATGCAACCATAAACGCGTCGCGGACGCTGTCCTGCATCAGGATCTCGCCCTTTAATCTTTCATCCCAGAGATCCGACCACTTTGTCGGCGCCGGGACTCCAAGCTCTTCCAGCTTCTGGACATTGTAGATAATTCCGACCGTTCCCCATGTATACGGGACAGAATAGCGGTTCTCCGGATCAAACGCCTTTGATTTTTCAAGGTAGACCGGATCGATATTCGCAATATTCGGCACATTCTCAAAGTTGATTTCGGCGAGAAGTCCGTTCTCCACCATCTTCTGGATCATGTAGTCCGACGGACATACCGCGTCGTAGCTGACTGCTCCTGCCTCGATGACCGGATACATCTCCTCGTTTGTCTCAAAGAGGTCATACGTCACATGAATTCCGGTCTCCGCCTCAAATTCATCGATAACACTCTCATCAATATACTCTCCCCAGTTGTAAACATAGAGTTCGTTGGAGTGGGATGACGTAAAGTGAAGATAGCTTGTATAGCAGACGCTTCCCACGATCAGGAAGGACGCCAGCACGATGGCTGTCTTTCCGTTCCACAACGGCTTCTTTTCCTTATCCGGTACCGCGTTCGGACCGAAGCTTCCGGCTCCCGCCTTCGCCTGCGGTTTTGCCGGGGCAAAGTTCGTGATGAGAAGCAGCGCGAGGATCGTCACGAAGATCACGGTGGACAGGGCGTACATGGACGGCTTGATGCCGCGGCGCACCTCACTGTAGATCAGGGTGGAAAGTGTATTGATCCCGGCGCCCCTCGTAAAGTGGGTGATGATAAAGTCGTCGAGAGACATCGTAAACGCCATCAAAAAGCCCGATAACACACCAGGCATAATATCCGGGAATACTACCTTGAAAAATGCCTGTAACGGACCGGAGCCCAGGTCCATGGCCGCCTCGTAGGTGTTCCGGCTCGTCTGCTTAAGCTTCGGCATGACGCTCAGCATCACATAGGGCACGTTGAAGGTGATATGGGCGAACAGGATCGTCTTGAAGCCCAGGGAGATCCCGAAGGCGATGAACATCAGCATCAGGGAGATCCCTGTCACGATATCGGAGTTTAGCATCGGGATATTGTTGAGTCCCATGCAGATTGTCCGCGGAAGCTTCTTCATCGCGGAGAGTCCGATGGCCGCCGCTGTTCCGAGGATTGTTGCGATAAGCGCCGACAGGAACGCGATCAGTAACGTATTATAGAGGGCATCCATGATCGTGGCGCTCTCAAACATCTGTGTGTACCATTTTAAGGTGAATCCGCCCCACTGGGATCTCGATTTTGAGCTGTTGAAGGACAGGACCATCATGACGAGGATCGGCGCGTACAGAAAGACCAGTACCAGCACCAGATAGAAATCCTCAATAAATTTCTTAAATCTTTCTCCTGCGGTTTTCATCAGAATGCAGATCCCTCCCCATCCTTATCGTATTTTGCGATCATGGTCATGCTGAGAAGGATGAATACCATGAGCACGATGGAAAGTCCGGCACCGAGGTTCCAGTTGCTTCCCTTTGTGAATTCCTGCTCGATGACGTTTCCAATGAGCAGGATCTTGCTGCCGCCCAGGAGGTTCGAGATCACGAAGGTGGTGAGTGCCGGTACGAATACCATCGTGATCCCGCTGACGATTCCAGGAACGCTTAGTGGAAGCAGGATCTTTGTGAGCGTCTGGTAGTTGTCCGCGCCCAGGTCCCTGGCCGCGTTGATCACGTTGTCATCGATCTTCGCAAGGGTATTGTAGATCGGCAGTACCATAAACGGCAGGAAGTTGTAGACCATGCCGAGAATGATGGCCGCCGGTGTGTTGATGATCGCAATGTTCGGCAGATGCAGCATTGTGAGGAAGGTGTTGATCACGCCGTTCTTCTCGAGGAGTGTCTGCCATGCCATGGTTCTTAAGAGAAAGTTCATCCACATCGGGAGAATGAAGATGAATACCACGAAGCTGCCTTTTCCGATATGGCGTTTTCTTAAGATCAGCGCCAGCGGATACGCCAGAAGGAGGCAGATCACGGTGCTGACTCCCGCGAGCGCCAGGGAGAGCCAGAGGGCCTTCAGATGCTCAGAGGAACCGATGGCCAGGATGTTTGCCAGGGTGAATGCCCCACTGCGGTCCGTCAATCCATAGTAGAATACCATGAGCAGAGGGATCACCGTAAATCCTGCCATCCATATCATATAAGGATAAGCCAGAAATCTGGATGCTTTTCTATTCATTGACTCCCACGGCCTCCTCGTCCTCGGACTCCGGCTTGTTCATGATCTGGATATCGAAGGGATCCACATGAATGCCGACCTTCTGTCCGACCGGGAACATGTCCGTGCTGTGGACCAGCCACTCGTAGCCGTCCGGGGTCGTAACCTCCATCTCGTAGTGGACGCCCTTGAAGATCAGGTGCGTGACAACGCCCTGAAGCGTGCCGTCCTCCGGTTTCACAAGGTCGATGTCCTCCGGGCGGATCACGACGTCCACAGGTTTATTGTTTCCGAATCCCTTATCCACGCAGGCAAACTTCGCGCCGAAGATCTCAACAAGCTCATCGTGGATCATCGTACCACCCACGATATTGCTCTCGCCGATAAAGTCCGCGACGAAGGCGTTCTCCGGCTCGTTGTAGATCTGCTCCGGGGTTCCCATCTGCTGGATATAGCCCTGGTTCATGACGACGATGGTGTCAGACATGGTCAGTGCCTCTTCCTGGTCATGGGTGACGTAGATAAAGGTGATTCCCAGCTCATTCTTCAGCCGGATCAGCTCGTACTGCATGTCCTGGCGGAGCTTTAAGTCGAGGGCACCGAGCGGCTCATCGAGAAGAAGAAGCTTCGGCTCGTTTACGATGGCGCGGGCAATGGCGATCCGCTGCTGCTGGCCGCCGCTCAGAGAATCCACGCTGCGGTTCTCGAAACCGTCCAGGTTTACGAGCTTCAGCGCGTACTTGATCTTATCGTCAATATAGCTCTTTGATTTGCCTTTGATCTTCAGACCGAACGCGATATTCTCCGCAATGCTCATGTGGGTGAACAGGGCGTACTTCTGGAAAACTGTATTTAACTGGCGTTTATTCGGCGGTGTGTTTGTGATATCTTCGCCGTCAAAGATCACCTGGCCTTTGTCAGGTTTTTCGAATCCACCGATGATCCTTAAAGTTGTGGTCTTTCCACAGCCGCTCGGACCGAGCAGCGTCACAAAGGAATTTTCCTTTACAGAAAGGCTCAGATCATCAAGGATCAGATCCCCGTCATAGCTCTTCCAAATATGGGACAAATCAATGAGCGGATGCTCCATTCTTTTTTCCTCCTGAATGTAAAAATATTCAAACGTCCTGCTGCCTTTCGACGCAGAACAGCACTAAAAATGATTGTAGGACAAGAATTTCATCTTGTATATTTACTCATGATTTCCCTGTTCTGTCAATAGATTTCCGCCCCCGTTTCGAAATAAAATCTGAGGTATGTTTTTTCTTTCATACGATTCCCGGAGTTTTTCAGATTTTGATTAACAAACGGGGCAGATTATGATAAAATGAGCATATCTATGAAATTCCGAAACATTGCCGGACGAGGCATTTTCGGAGAATCGAAAGTAAAGGGGAAATTACCTATGACTGGAAAATACATGGCCTATGTGGGTTCTTATTCCTACACGGGAAAGGCAAAGGGAATCACTGTATATGATGTGGATGTTGAGACTGGAAAATTCATCTACCGCTGCGAAGTGGAGGTCGATAATTCTTCCTATCTGAAAGCGTCCCAGAACGGACAGATCCTCTACTCCATCGCCGATGAGGGCGTTGTGGCGTTCCGCGTTCTTCCGAACGGAAGCCTTGCCCGCTTAAACAGCGCAAATATCAGGGGCATGCGCGGATGCCATCTCTCAACAAGCAAAGCCGACGACTATATCTTTATCTCCGGTTTCCATGACGGAAAGATCACGGTCCTCAACCTGAATAAGGACGGCACCGTGGGCCAGATCGCCGACGGCGTTTTCCACAAGGGCCTCGGATCCGTTGCGGAGCGCAGCTTCCGCCCGCATGTGAGCTGCAGCCGCCTGACTCCGGACGAGCGTTTCTTAATGGTGGCGGACCTTGGAATCGACCAGATCAAGGTCTACCGTTTCGACCACAAGGACGGAAAGATCACTCTCGTGGACACGATCCGCTGCGAGCTGGAATCCGCTCCGAAATACTTTATGTTCAGCTCCGACGGACGTTTCTTCTATGTTCTCTATGAGCTGAAAAATATGATCGAGGTTTATTCTTATAAGGAGGGTGAGCGCGTTCCGATCGTGGAGAAGATCCAGACGATTCCTTCCACAGGAAGCAAGCCGAACCAGCTGACCGCAGCCTGCGCGATGCACCTCTCCCCGGATGAGAAGCACTTATTCTGCAGCAACGCCGGAGACAATACGGTATCCATGTACGACCGCGATGATGAGACCGGCATGCTGACAATGCGCTTCTGCCTCCCGATCAGCGGTGATTACCCGAAGGACATCGCGATCTTCCCGGACGGAAAGCATCTGGCATCCATCAACCACGAGGGAAGTATTTCCTTCTTTAAGATCGACTATGAAAAAGGTCTTCTCGTCATGAGCGACCGCAGCATTACGGTCAATGAGCCAAACTGCTGTGAAATTGTAAAGATTGGAGATTAACATAACATGGCAGCAGGTTCTACCATCGGCACAATATTTAAAGTAACGACCTGGGGAGAATCCCACGGGAAGGCCATCGGAGTTGTCGTCGACGGCTGCCCGGCGGGTCTTCCACTGGACGAATCCGATATCCAGAAGCTCTTAGACCGCAGAAAACCTGGCCAGAGCCGCTTTACGACCCAGAGAAAAGAGGGCGATGAGGTCGAGATCCTCTCCGGTGTCTTCGAGGGAAAGACTACAGGAACACCGATCTCCATGATCGTCCGGAACACGGACCAGAGATCCAGGGATTATTCCAATATCGCTTCCTGTTTCCGCCCGGGTCATGCGGATTATACCTTTGAGGAAAAATACGGGTTCCGCGACTATCGCGGCGGCGGACGTTCCTCCGCCCGGGAGACCATCGGCCGCGTCGCAGCAGGTGCCATCGCAGAGAAGTTCTTAAAACAGTTGAATATCTCCGTGACCGCATACGCGAAGTCTATCGGACCGGTGGAAGTCTCCCCGGAGCGGATGGATCTCGCTGAGATCCAGAATAACCGCTTCTGTCTTCCGGATGCGGAGGCAGCAAAGGCAGCGGAGGATTATCTTGACCAGAAGATCGCGGAATGCGACTCCGCCGGCGGTGTCGTCGAGTGCGTGATCTCCGGTCTTCCGGTAGGCCTCGGCGAGCCGGTATTTGAGAAGCTGGACGCGAACCTCGCAAAGGCAATCCTCTCCATCGGTGCCGTCAAGGGCTTTGAGATTGGTGACGGTTTTGCCGCAACAAAGGCATGCGGATCTGAGAATAACGATGAGTTTCGAATGGACGGGGACAAGATCGTAAAGGAGACGAACCATGCTGGCGGCGTTCTCGGAGGAATCAGCGACGGGAGCGATGTGGTATTCCGGGCGGCCTTCAAGCCGACCCCGTCTATCGCAAAGTCCCAGGAGACCGTCACAAAGGACGGCGCGAATATCGATCTCGTGATCCACGGTCGCCACGACCCGGTGGTTGTTCCGAGAGCTGTCGTTGTGGTGGAATCCATGGCCGCTATCACCGCTATGGACATGCTCTTAGTGTCCATGACATCCAGACTCGACCTGATCCAGATATTCTTTCAGGTTGAGAATGCGGATGACGGCGATAATTAAATATTCGCATGAAGCTGGACAGTTTTCTGGACGGATTCAAAATATTATGTAAACTGGTGACATGTACCGGTTACACTATCACAATCATAGGAGAAGAAAGAAATGAAAATCGCAATCGCAAATGACCATTCTGCAGTAGAGCTGAAGAACATCATCAAAGAGCATCTTGAGAGCAAAGGCTACGAAGTATTAAACCTCGGAACCGACTCCACAGAGAGCTGTGACTATCCGGTATACGGTGAGAAAGTCGGCCGTGCTGTCGCTGACGGCGAGGCAGACCTCGGAATCGCTATCTGCGGAACAGGCGTTGGTATCTCCCTGGCAGCAAACAAGGTAAAAGGCATCCGCGCATGCGTCTGCAGCGAGCCGTACACAGCAAAGCTTTCCAGAATGCACAACAACTCCAACATCCTCGCGTTTGGTGCACGCGTCGTTGGAAGCGAACTGGCAAAGATGATCGTCGACGAGTGGCTTGGCGCAAGCTTCGAGGGCGGACGTCATCAGAGACGTGTTGATATGATCATGGATATTGAGAACAAGTAACTGAATCGTAACTGTGAGGGTACTGAACAGTTACACGGAATCTTATTTTATATAGAAGAAAGATCCTGCCTGGAAGCAGCAATGCCTCCGGCCAGGATCTTTTTTGGATATGACCTCAAGAGAGAAGATCATGACAGAACTGACTCTTGCCACGCATTTTAACATGTGTTAAGATTACACCACAAAGGATCATATCCCAAATGACCCAACAGGATAAAGGTCAGAGATAAAGGACATAGATAAAGGAGAATTACGATGGGAATTGTAGTAATCGGAGATGTGTTTATAGATATTAAGGGGTATTCCCTGTCCCCTTATATTCCGCAGGGAAGAAATGCCGGAACTGTGATCCAGATCCACGGCGGCGTTGCGAGAAACGTGGCGGAGAACATCGCAAATATCGAGCTGAAACCGACATTTATCAGTGCGGTGGATGACAACGCCATGGGAGACGATGTGATCCAGAAGCTGAAACGCCATAAAGTCGAGACGAAATACATGAAAAAGGTCAAGGACGGCATGGGAACATGGCTGGCCGTCTTTGATCATGAGGGAGACGTGGTGGCATCCATCTCAAAGAGACCGGACCACAAGCCCATCGAGCAGATCTTAGATGAGCACGGGGACGAGATCTTTAAGGATGCGGACAGCATTGCGATCGAGATCGATACAGACAAGGAGATCGTGAAAAAGACCTTCATGTATGCGGAAAAGTATCACAAAGAGGTCTATGCGCTTGTATCCAATATGACGATCGCTGTGGAGAGAAGAGATTTTATCCGCAGAACCGCATGTTTTGTGTGCAATCAGCAGGAGGCGGGAATCCTGTTCTCGGAAGATTATGACCATATGACTCCGGCAGAGTTAGCGGCAATTCTTCCGGACCGGATCCGTTCCGCGAAGATCTCCCGCATGGTGGTCACCATGGGAGGAGACGGATCTGTCTTTGTTGATTCGGACGGGCACACCGGAATTTATCCGGGACGTAAGGTAGATATCGTGGACACGACGGGAGCCGGGGACGCGTTCTTTTCCGGCGTCTGCATCGGACTTACCTACGGCAAGACGCTGCAGGAGGCATGCAGAATCGGTACAAGACTTGCGGCAACGGTGATCTGCACGACAGAGAATATCTGTCCGAGATTCATGCCGGAAGAATTTGGACTTACGAGGTAATCGATATGGAACCTATTATTATCGGAATTGCCGGGGGGTCTGGCTCAGGAAAATCGACATTTACGAACAGGCTCAGGCAGTACTTCGGGGATGATGTTGTCGTGATCTACCACGACAACTATTACCGCAGACAGGACGGGATCCCGTTTGAGCAGCGTGTGAAGGTCAACTATGACCATCCGGATTCCCTGGAGACAGATCTTTTGGTGGAGCACTTAAAGGAGCTGAAAGCCGGAAAGACCATCGAGTGTCCGGTCTACGACTACAGCCAGCACAACCGATCCAGCGAGATCATCAAGATCGAGCCGAGACCGATCATCCTCGTTGAGGGCATCCTGCTTCTCGCCGACGAGCGGATCCGCAGCCTCCTGGACATCAAAGTCTATGTGGAAGCCGACGCTGACGAGCGGATCCTCCGCCGCATCGTCCGCGACGTAGAGGAGCGCGGCCGCGACCTGAAGGGAATCATCACCCAGTACTTGACAACCGTAAAAACCATGCACTACATCTATGTAGAGCCCACGAGGGCTCTCGCCGATATCGTTATCAACAGCGGAAAGAACGATGTTGCGTTCGATCTGTTTGTTTCGAAGATCGGGCAGCTGCTGGAGAGTGCGGGAAATAAAATATGAATATGTGAAGACCGCCTGTTGTCAGTGTTGTGCTGGTGATGGGCGGTCTTCTTTCGCTTTGCGCGGACGCACGAGCCAATTCTGCGTTGACGCACTGGCGCACAAAAATATTAAACCTTACAACGATTGTACAGTTAATGTTTTTCCGCAGAATTTAACTGGAAAAGCATTTACAAATACGTTATACTGAGTCGGGTAAATCTTTAGAGATTTGAAAGGATCACAACTATCATGGAACCATTTTATTATAATCACATGGACAAAGAGCGACAGGCTGTTTACCGTGCCATGCAGCAGGGACTATTAAGCCTTGCTGACTCTTTCCAGATCCCCCGGATCGACGGTCACGCCTTAAGCGATATTTTTTTTGAGCTCCGCCTTGACCACCCGGAGATTTTCTGGGTGTCCAGCTTTAAATACCGGTATTTCGCGGATTCCCCGAATCTGATCTTCATCCCGGAATACCTTTTTGAGAAGAGCAAGATCAAAGACCACCAGAAAGCCATGAATGCCCGGGTGGAAAAGCTCGCAAGACCGGCGGCAAAGCTCCCGGAGCTGGAAAAGGAAAAGTATATCCACGATTTTATCTGTGAGAATATCCACTACGATAAACTGAAAAAGCCCTATTCCCATGAAATTATCGGACCGTTAGGTCATGGTGTCGGCGTCTGCGAGGGGATCGCAAAGTCGGTCAAGATCCTCTGCGACGCGCTTGGAATCTGGTGTATGATCGCCTTATGCGGAAACAATCCGGAAAAAGGGATCAAGTACCGCCATACATGGAATATCGTGAAGATCGGTAAGACCTGCTATCACCTGGATGCCACCTTCGACAACAGCCTTGGAAAATGCGTTGAGACCGGCGGTGAGATCCGCTACGACTACTTCAATCTGGACGATAAGGCGGTCTTCCGCGACCATGAGCCGTTGATCGCCCCCGCCCCGGCCTGTACGGACGGTGATCACTTTTACTATAAAGAGAAAAAACTTTCCTTCACAAAGACGGAGGAAGTTTACAAGCGCTCCCGGCAGACTGCAAAGAAGAATAAAACACTTACATTCCACTGGCGCGGCGGCTACCTGACCCGTGAGGTTCTGAAAGAACTCATTGAACTTATCGAAAAAGCCGGAGCCGAGCAGAACAAGACCGCTCATATCCAGCTCAACTGGCCTCAGGCAGTTCTGCGGATCCATTATACGGATGAAAGATCCCAGGCTGTCGTCACCATGGAAGAAGCCAATGAGGGGGAAGAGTCCTGATCTCGTTACTCCACATAGATAAGGATTTCCGAACTGAAAAGTCTGCATGCTGCAGCGGAGGCATCCGACACTGACGATCCAGAACGAAAAAAGAACATATAAATTTTCGACAGCATATTTACATGCTGTCTTTTTTTGCTTATAATGACGGTACAAAAAATAATCACTGTTAATAAGTGAACCTGTCGATGGCAATCGTGCCGGAATTCAGATGGGACAGTGGAAAATTACGGCTGTACATACACAGGCAGCTGAAAAAATTTACATCAGGGGAGAAAAACGTATGGGAAAAGAAAAGATAACGGATCAGGCGATGTATGATTTCTATGGAAAAATGCCGTTGAAACGTGCGATTCCACTTGGACTCCAGCATGTGTTGGCGATGTTTGTCGGAAACCTGACCCCGCTTCTCATTATCTGCGGCGCATGCGGAATCAGTGGAAGCGAGGAGTTCGCCCATCTTCAGGTCTGTCTTTTACAGAACGCGATGTTTGTAGCGGGAGTTGTGACTCTGGTCCAGCTCTATGCGATCGGTCCGATCGGAGGTAAAGTTCCGATCATCATGGGAACCAGCTCCGGTTTCATCGGAGTTTTCAAGAGTGTGGCGGACACTATGGGCGGCGGACTCGCCACCTATGGCGCGATCATGGGAGCGTCAATTCTCGGCGGTCTTTTTGAGAGTGTTCTCGGATTCTTTATCAAGCCGCTGCGTAAATTTTTCCCGGCAGTTGTAACGGGAACGGTTGTATTGTCCATCGGACTGTCCCTGATCTCCGTCGGGATCAATTCTTTCGGCGGCGGAAGCGGCGCGAAGGACTTTGGCTCTATGGAGAACCTTCTCCTGGCGATCTTTGTCCTTGTGGTGATCCTTACTGTGAAACACTGGACCAACGGAATGGCAAGCAACTCCGCAATTCTCATCGGAATCATTGCGGGATATATTGCGGCATTTGTTATGAGCCTGGTTCTTCCGACAACGGGAATCACGGCAGACGGAGCCGAGTACACGAAAGCATGGGTCCTGAACTGGGACAAAGTCGCCCAGGCAAGCTGGATCAGCATTCCGGAATTTCTTCCGGTGAAGCCGGTGTTTGATGCCCGTGCCATCGCGCCGATCCTCATCATGTTTATCGTAACAGCTGTTGAGACGGTCGGAGATATCTCCGGTGTTATTGAAGGCGGAATGAACCGTGAGGCGACAGATAAGGAGCTTTCCGGCGGCGTGATCTGCGACGGTATCGGCTCTTCTTTCGCGGCACTGTTCGGAATTCTTCCAAACACCTCCTTCAGCCAGAACGTCGGACTGGTTACGATGACAAAAGTAGTGAACCGTACCGCTCTCGCGACAGGCGCGGTATTCCTGATCCTCTGCGGTCTTGTTCCGAAGCTGGGCGCCATCGTTTCTATTATGCCGCAGGCTGTTCTCGGCGGCGCAGCCGTTATGATGTTCTCATCCATCGTGATCAGCGGAATCCAGCTGGTCACAAAGGAGAAGATGACAGCGAAGAACCTGACTATCGTTTCTGTAGCGCTTGGAGTTGGTTATGGAATGGGAGCGAACACGGCAATCTTAGCTCAGACCCCGCAGGCGATCCAGCTGATCTTCGGCGGTTCCGGAATTGTTCCGGCGGCTATGGTTGCGATTTTGTTGAATATTGTGCTTCCGAATGATAAAAAATGATGGGGTTTGCGCTGAACGTTTATAAAATACTTGAAATCGTTAAAATGACCCGATCAAGTACGTTGAAAATTTTTTGATAAGAAATCTGTGCGCAGGGTTAATAAAAAAGCGGAATTTATCCGGGCGATACCGAGGTGTCGCTTACCGGTTAAATTCCGCTTTTTTTAGTTGCTCCAGTTCTGCCGGGGTGTCCGCGTCAGCGAGTTCCAGAGGATCACCTGCGGGGAAATACCGGACAACGTCGGGATATTTTTTCAGCAGAACATTGCCGCCGTGATTGTCCGGGAGTGTGAGAAGCTCCTCAAAATATCGGTTCCCGAAAAGAATTGGGTTTCCAGGAATTATAGAATCATCCTCAGCGATAGCTGCCAGGCGGAAAATCGGAGAGGCAGTTTGATAATACTGCGAAAATGTTATTACCATAGCTTCAAGTGTCTCTTTTGTTAACAGCGGCTGATCCCCCAGCGCAAACATACACCCCGCAAGTTCCGGATATTCCTTCAATAAGGCAGACAGTCCAAGATGGACCGTGTGATTTCTGTAGGGCATTGCATGCAGAAGGACCGGAATCTTTCGCTCTCGACAAAATGCTTCAACTTCCCTGGATCTCGTCACAACGATCCGGGCAGCAAAAAGTGCACCGTCGGTGGCGGATAAGATCCGGTAGATCATTGGCTTTCCATTGAAATCTGCCATAAGTTTATTGGAACCAAATCTTTTTCCAAGCCCGGACGCCATGATCACGCATCCGATGGGCAGAACCGGATGATCCAGGTCGTAAACGAACACGTCGTTCCGTGCCCGCAGTGCATCGAGAAACGGTGTGGATTGGCTGCGGAGAACAGCGATGACCTGTTTCTGGTCAAAAAGACGGAAAACAGCATCGCAGAATTCCGGGCAGGAGCTTTCCAGATAGCCGAGTTCGTCGATTACCGCCCATTGGGAAGCGGACTCAATGGCGCGGGTTACAGAAGTGATGCCGAGCCCAAGGAAGCCATCCATATCCGGTGTCATTTGGTTGCCGGATCGTTGAGCATCAGGATGCGCAGAATCAGCAGCACAAGCTTTTTGTACAAAATTATCTGCAGAGAAATTTGGAACAGCGAGGGACTTATGTGGATGGTAGGATCCGATTCTCGCAGTTTCACCAGTAAGATTATCTGTCAATTCCACACGGTCGCGCGGAAACGCCTGCGTTGTAAATCCTGGAAATGGTCCTAAATCAGAAAAGTACGGCAGTGCCAGAATTTCTCTCAGCAGCGTGCTCTTCCCGATTTTCCGGCTGCCAGTTATGACCAAATGCCGTTTTTTATGAATACCTGCAGCTGCCGCTGTTTCAGACACAAATTTATTCCCCGTCTTCTCCCCCATCTGCATATTTAGAAAAGATCTGAGTATAGAGCTCGCGGCTGCTCTGAATACAGGCGTCACGGTAGGTTTCATAGTCATGTAAAAACTCCTTTGCTTTCGGCGTCAGGACACTTCCTCCGCCACCTTTTCCGCCGATCCGGCGGGCCGTGAGCGGAAAACCGAGATTCTTTTCAGCTCGCCTCATGATGGCAAGTGCCTTCGTATACGCCATCCCCATAGACATCGCCGCCGCCCGCAGCGAACCGGTCTCCTCGATCAGATGGAGCAGACGGCAGGGACCTTCACCAAAGAATCGGAGGTGGTCATCGTCGCAGAGAAAAACTCGGATGTCGGATATCATGGAGAACACCTTCTTTCAAGAATTATTATGATCATAATATGTGACTGTGAGGATACTGAACAGTTACCATAATATCATAAATGCCAATCTGGAAACAGCAAAATGATTCAGCACTGCGGGAGAAAGATCCGCAGCAGAATAATTAGAGAAGGGGAAGCAGGATGAGCCGCTTATAGTTCGAGATTTCCGGATCCGCAACAGCAACAAGTCTTACCGCCCCATAAATTTCAGAAAACGCCTTTTCCATATCCTGGACAGAGTCAGTTTTTGGCTGCAGCGTGCAGATCAGGCGGCCATCTTTTAAAAGCATCAGCGTGTCACAGCAGGCAAGCGCCAGAACCGGGTCATGAAGGCAGATCAGACCAGCTTTTCCAGGACACCCATGCACTAATTCCATGATCATCCGCACCATCCGGTACTTATTTCCGAGATCCAGCGAACTGTCCGGCTCGTCGAAGAGCAGCAGCTTCGTGTCTTCCACCAGCGTCCGGGCCAGGATCACAAGCTGCTTTTCTCCACCGCTGAGCGTCAGATAATCCCGGTCTGCGAGACCAGCCATCCCGACCTGTTCCAGAGCCCGGAGTGCCGCCGCTCTCATATCCGCGGACGGCTGGCTGAGCAGCTTTAATTTTGGATAAAATCCCATCAGCACCACATCTATGGCACTCATGGAGATCGAGATCCCGCTCTGCTGCGGAATATAGCTGACCCGCCGTGCCAGTTCCTTTGAACGCAGTCCGGCGAGCTCAGCACCTTCAAGAAAAACATGCCCGTCATGGAGCAATTCCCCGCAGATGGCCCGGAGAAGTGTGGTCTTTCCACCTCCGTTTGGCCCCAGAAGTCCGATCACGCGTCCTGGTGTGTCAACAGAAAAGGAGACATGATCCAGGATCTGCCGTCCGCCGAGACAGAGGGAGATATCCTGAACAGAAAAAAAATCAGCCATTTTGACTCAGCTCCTCCTTTCCGAGAGAATCAGATAGATCAAAAACGGTGCACCGAGAAGCGATGTGAAGATACTCACAGGCAATTCCACCGCAGTCAGGGACTTCGCCAATACGTCCGCAGTGAGCAGCAGGACACTTCCGATGATCCCGCTCAAAAGACAGGATGACCGCCTGTTGTGCCCGGTGAGAAGTCTCGCCGTGTGCGGGGCGAGAAGACCGATAAAACTAATAAGCCCCGTGACGCTGACTGCGGCAGCCACCGTGAGTGTCGCGAGGAAAAGCACGAAAAACCTGGTCTTCTGGACAGAGACACCCAGCATTCGTGCCTCGTCCTCCTGCACCGACAGCGCCAGTATATGGCGGTGGAGCAGGAAAATAACGGCGGAGCTAAACAGAATGATCACAACAGGGAACGGGATCTTCGAGGCAGTGACACCCGCAAGACTTCCCATGATCCAGTATTCGATGGAAGCCAGCTGTTTTTCCGGGTCAGCCATGAGCTTCAGCACCATGAGAAATGTCTGCGCCAGGGCGTGGACCGCGATCCCCGCGAGAACAATGGAAGAGTGTTCCTTCACTGGGGAAAGGGCAGTGAGTCCAAGGGACAGACAGACTGCGAGAAGTCCGCCGACAAACGCGAAGACCGTGGTGGACGGCGATGCGGCGGAGATAAAAAGGATTGCGAAGGCGGCGCCTGCGCTGGCACCGGAAGAGACGCCGATGATATCGGGGGATGCCAGCGGGTTCCGGAAGACTGTCTGGTAGACGAACCCGGCCACACCGAGGCCAAAGCCGCCGACGAGTCCCATGAGGGCGCGGGGCAGGCGGAGTATGGTAAAAGTGCGGACCGCCATTGGTTCCCCTGCGCAAAGATCCGCCAGGGAGATCGGGTACTTTCCGGTAGTCAGTGCTGAAACAAAGGCGATGACAAGAAATGTCATCGCCAGAGTTGAAATTGCCATTGTCCGGTTGGAATCAGTTTGCGCTTTCCGGAGTGAAGCCATAGAATGTTTCATAGAAATTCTTTTCTGTAGTCTTGAAATCGTCTTCAGTTACAACGTCCGGGTGAAGAATGGAAGCGACATAGTAGCTGCCTAAAAAGCTTGCCGGTACCGGGGAATCGAGAGCTTCGATGTCGCTCGGGATCTGGGCAATGTGTCCTTCTTTTACAGCTGTGCAGTCAGCGAGAGCGGAATCGTTCAGAACAGAGTCAACATCGTAGTCAGCGTCAGCAGCGAGTACGATGTAGTCTGGGTTCCAGGAGAGGATCTGCTCGTAGGAAGTGTCTGCCCAGTATGTATCAGTGATGTCGGAAGCCGCGTTCACGCCGCCGGCGTTCTCGAACAGGGTGGACTGATACATCTCCGGACCAGCGGTCTGTAACAGAGCACTGTTGCCTGCAAGGTATACGGACGGAGTCTCAACGCCGTCGAGGGATTTCTTTAAGCTCTCAAGAGCGTCGGAGATCCAGTACTCCAGCTCCTGGCCTTTCTCAACTACGTCTGCGGCTGTGGAGATCATGTCGATGGTCTCGAACAACTTTGTCTGGTCTTCCGGATTTACAGCGATTACGGTGAGACCAAGCTCTTCCATAGCCGGGATGGAATCCTTTAACTTTGTCGGAACGATCACAAGGTCCGGCTTTAATGCGGCACAGCCCTCAAGGTCAAACTCTTTCGCTGTTCCGACAGACGGGAGTTCTGTGAGTTCCGGAGCGCTTAATTTGTAGATGTTTCTCTTATCGGCCTTTGCCTCAACGCCGACTAACTGGTCATCGAGACCAAGGGCGATCATCAGGCTTGTGGAGATATAGTAGCCGCTGACGAAGGATTCCGGCTGTTTCTCGATCGTAACCTCACGGCCAAGATGGTCAGTGATGGTGACCGGATAGGTGACAGTTATTTCGCCGCCGGCAGCCGCGGATGTCTCAGCAGCGGATTCGGATGCGGCTTCTGTGGTAACTTCAGCAGCTGTCTCAGCCGCGGTCGTCGTGGATGCAGTGCTGTTTCCACATGCAGTCGTGCTCACGGATAATGCGAGAGCTAAGAGCAGGGCAGAAAGCTTCTTGAGATTTTTTTTCATGATCTTTTGTCCTCTTTCAATATTTTTGTGTTGAAATTTCGTTGTATTTTTCTAACTATAACGGAATTATAACAGAAAGTATGTTAAAATTAAAGTATATTTTACAACTGTTCGATAGGGATTACACGCTTGTCTGCGCAGGCTGTGAAAATGCTGGACAGATATGAAGTTTTTGTAGCGACAAGGAGCAAAGAATGAGAGTTATCAGGGAATATAAACGTGCGGAAAGCCTGGAAGAGGCATGGCAGTTAAATCAGAAGAAGAGCAACCGCGTGCTCGGCGGTATGGTCTGGCTGAAAATGGGAAAGATGCAGATCGGTACGGCGATCGACCTCTCCGGTCTCGGACTTGACACCATCGAGGAGACGGGGGAGGAATTCCGGATCGGCTGCATGGTGACACTGAGAGACCTGGAGCTTGATCCGGGACTCAATTCATACACGGACGGCGCGGCGAGGGAGTCCGTGCGCCATATCGTCGGGGTCCAGTTCCGGAATCTCGCGACAGTGGGTGGAAGTATTTATGGAAGATACGGATTTTCCGATGTGCTGACGATGTTTTTGGCCATGGACAGCTATGTGGAGCTTTATAAAGGCGGGATCATTCCGTTAAAGGAGTACGCGAAGATGCCGTATGACAGGGACATCCTGGTGCGGCTCATCGTGAAGAAAGAAAAGGCAGCGTTCGATTACCAGTCTGTCCGCAACAGCCAGACAGACTTTCCGGTACTGACCTGCGCGGCGGCAAAGACGGAGGCAGGATACCAGTTTTCCATCGGGGCGAGACCTGGAAAGGCAGTACTTTTTGAACTTGCAGACGCGGATATTCAAGCCGCAGATGTGGAAAACATGGCAGAAAACGCGGCGAAATGTGTAAAAGAACAGGTCGAGACCGGATCCAACACGAGAGGAAGCGCGGAGTACCGGAAACACCTGGCGGGAGTTCTGGTAAGGAGAGCTGTCTGTAAGCTGGCGGGAAAATAAGAAAGAATTCCAGCCGGATCAATCAGATGAAAGTGAAAAAAATTTATAGAGGAATTATATCATGAACATTACCATGACATTAAACGGAAAGAAGATCTCCGCCGACATCGACGCGGACATGCTTTTGATCGATTTTGTGCGGGATCACGGATGCTACAGCGTGAAGCGCGGCTGTGAGACATCAAACTGTGGTCTTTGTACGGTATTTTTAGATGAGAAGCCGGTATTATCCTGTTCGGTGCTTGCGGCAAGAGCGGACGGAAGAACGGTGACGACCCTGGAGGGACTTCAGGAGGAGGCGAAGGAGTTTGGGGCATTTATTGCGGATCAGGGCGCGGAGCAGTGCGGCTTCTGCAATCCGGGCTTTATCATGAACGCACTGGCGTTGTTCCGGGAAAACGAGTACCCGGAAGAGGAAGAGATCAGGGAATATCTTGCCGGCAACCTGTGCCGCTGCTCAGGCTATGAGGGACAGCTCCGCGGGATCCAGGCGTTCCTTGCATGGAAAAAGGAAAAAAGCGGAAAGGAGTCGGAGAAGTCATGAAATATGTAAATCAACCGGTACGGAAAAAGGACGCGATGCAGCTCGTAACGGGACAGCCGGTCTATGTGGATGATATCGCACCGAAGGACTGCCTGATCGTGAAGCTTCTGCGATCTCCTTACGCAAATGCGATGGTGACATCCGTAAACAAGGCTGCCGCAATGAAGGTGGACGGCATCGAGGCAATCTATACATGGGAGGATATCCCACAGGACGGAAGAAGATATACTCAGGCAGGTCAGACCTACCCGGAGCCGAGCCCGTATGATCGCCTGCTGATCGACCGCCATGTACGGTTTGTCGGAGATGTGGTGGCGATCGTTGCCGGTCGTGATGAAAAATGTGTGGACAAGGCATTAAAGCTTATCAAGGTCCAGTATGAGGTTCTGGAACCGCTTCTTGATTTCCGAAAAGCAAAGGACAATCCGATCCTGGTGCATCCGGAGGAGAACTGGGAGAGCCTGGTTCCGGTCGGGGCGGACAACCGGAGAAATCTGTGCGCCCATGACGAGACCGGCTCCGGAGATATCGAGGAGGTCTTAAAGAACAGCGAGATCGTAATCGACCGAGTCTATCATACGAAGGCGTGTCAGCAGACCATGATGGAGACGTTCCGTACCTTCTGTACCATCGACACCTACGGACGTTTAAACGTAGTGAGCTCTACCCAGATCGTCTTCCACTGCCGCCGGATCATCTCCAATGCGCTCCATATTCCGAAGACCATGATCCGCGTCAGCAAGCCGAGGATCGGAGGCGGCTTCGGTGCAAAGCAGACCTCTGTCAGTGAGGTATATCCGGCATATGTGACATGGATGACGAAAAAGCCGTCAAAGATTATTTTCAGCCGTGAGGAGAGCATGATTGCCTCCACCCCGCGTCATGAGATGGAGATCCATGTGCGGGTCGGTGCAGATAAAAACGGCATTGTGAACGGAATCGATATGTATACGCTGTCCAATACAGGCGCGTATGGAGAGCATGGACCGACCACCGTAGGACTTTCCGGTCACAAATCGATCCCTCTTTACGGAAAGGCAAAAGCATTCCGCTTTGTGAGCGATGTTGTCTATACCAACCACATGTCCGCAGGTGCGTACCGGGGATACGGAGCGACTCAGGGATTGTTTGCTGTGGAGTCGGCGGTGAACGGGCTGGCGGCGAAGCTCCACATGGATCCCTTTGAGATCCGCGAGAAGAATATCATAAGAGAGGGCGATGTGATGCCTGCGTATTATGGTCAGGTCAATACAAGCTGTGCGTTGGACCGCTGTCTTACCCGCGTGAAGGAGATGATCGGCTGGGAGGAGAAGTATCCGGTCCGCGATATGGGCAACGGAAAGGTCCGTGCTGTCGGAATGGGAATGGCGATGCAGGGCTCCGGAATTACCTCCGTCGATGTGGGAAGTGCGACGATTAAGGTCAATGATGACGGATTTTACACGCTTTCCATCGGCGCTGCCGATATGGGAACGGGCTGCGATACGATCCTTGCACAGATCGCGGCAGAGGTGCTGGAGTGTTCAGTGGAGGAGATCATTGTTCTTGGTGCAGACACGGATTCCTCTCCGTATGATTCCGGATCCTATGCGTCCAGTACGACATATGTAACCGGAAAAGCCGTAGAACAGTGTGCATTAAAGATACGGGAACAGATCTGCAAGCTTGGTGCCGGACTTTTAAAGTGTCCGGAGAATGAGGTCGTATTTGACGGAAAATCCGTTCGCAGGGAAGGAGCGGGACAAGATTTTGCCGGACAGGTATCACTTACCGATATTGCGACGGCTTCCATGTGCGGAAATGAGATCGCTTTAGAAGCGACCGTGACGAATTCGTCTCCGCTTTCTCCGCCGCCGTTCATGGTGGGCGCTGCGGAGGTCGAGGTAGATCTTGAGACCGGTGAGGCGAAGGTCATCAACTATGCGGCTGCCGTGGATTGCGGAACACCGGTGAACCCGAACCTGGCAAGAGTTCAGGCAGAGGGCGGTATCCTTCAGGGAATCGGCATGGCACTCACGGAAAATATCACCTATAATGCACAGGGAAAACTTGCGGAGAACTCCCTGATGCAGTATAAGATCCCGACCCGTATCGATATCGGACATATCTGTGTAGAGTTTGAGAGCAGCTACGAGGATGCGGGACCGTTTGGCGCGAAATCCATCGGTGAAGTCGTGATCAATACACCGCTTCCGGCTGTGTCGGATGCGATCTTTAACGCCACAGGAACCAGGTTCTACGAACTCCCGATCACACCGGAAAAGATCGCCATGGCAGTGGCAGAACGGGAGAAAGAACAGGCCTGATCTGGTGACATAATTTGGACAATAGAACGCCATGTGACCATATGTTATAAACAAAGAGTACAATTGTCTGTAACTTTACAGTTACAAGTACCCAATGTAACAAATAACCAGCCGGGGAATAACAGAATAACGGAAAATGTCATCGGGTACCCCGGTTCAACGAAGAAAGCTGGGGGTGTGTATGGCGAAAAGAAAGCAGAAAATGAAGAGACTGGATCATGGAGGATACTCGTTAGTAGAGCTGATGGTGGTAATTGTCATCATGGTGATCCTGGCTTCTGTGAGCATTGGAGTTTATAATGGTTACGTAAATCGCGCGAGGAGCGCAGTGTTCTATGAAAAGGGACATCGGATCGCGGAAGCGTTTAAAATTTGTGAAGCAGAACATGGTCTTTCCGGAGAATTCGATAAGCGTGAGATGGCAGAAGAAATCGGAAATATAATGAAAAAGCCGAATGATCCGGACAGCCCGCTCTATCTGTATGTGGGAGAAGACACGGATGACTGTACTGATTTCACCCTTTCCTTCAAGAATACCGGAGATGGAAAAATGGAGATCAATGGATTTACCTACACTGCAGATACGTATGAGATCAGATGGACTGAGGACGACGGCGTGAAGGTAACGATGGAGTAAGAAAAGGTCAGCAGCTCTTTAGATAAGCAGAGCTGCTGGCCTTTTCGGCAGTCAGGTATTTAGAAGAAGCTGCCAACGGTGGAAGCTGCCGGTCTCACATACTCAGAAGAAATTACTGGCAGGGTGGAAAGAAGCGGTCCCCACGCGGCATGAGCAGCGCCTTTGGACCATCTTAAATATTCGCAATCATACCGGCAGATTCCAGAAAATAGAACATCAGGCTGACGGCGAGAAGGTCTGCGCAGCCGCCGGGACTTAAGTTGTCTGTGATGTACTGATGGTCCAGGGAGTTCAGGGTCTCTTTAAAATTTTCTTTTGTGACAGTGGAGAGCAGGCGCTTTGCCTGCTCTTTGCTTTTTTTCGCAAGCTCCGTCCCCCCCCTGTGAACCATATTGGTGTCGTCAACTTCAGAGATCAGGGTGAGAAGAGCCATGACGGCGGCGTCATTTAAAGAGAAACCGGAGAAAAGCCATTTTTTGAGGGATGGCAGACCGATCTGGACTGCGGATGGGAAACCGGCAGCCGCCTCACCGCGGGCACCCTGGATACCGTAGGCGGTAAAGATGCGTTCCCCGTTCGTAGAAAGTGATACGAAATGTGTTCTGACGTCGGGGGCAGAAGCGCTTTGCGGATCGGACTGCATCTTGTCAGGTGTATGTCCGGAAATATGTTGGGTTTCGGAACCGGGAAGCGGAGTCTGCACGTTCGGAAGTCGATGCAGATCTGCGAGAGAGCACTCCCCTAACTTCCTGCATTCCTGAAGCACATCCTCCAACGGCAGCGGAAGCTCCCGCCCCGCGTGAACTTTTCCAAGCGCCCCGCAGAGGATTGCCGAGGCAAAGACAAGCCCCTTGTGGGTGTTGATCCCGCCCGTGGCGGAAAACATGGCGGTTTCCGCCCGCTGTCCGGCGTAGCGAAGCCGTTCAAAGAGCTGTCCGTCCGGCTCACTGCTGTGATCCCATCCCAGGCAGAAGAATTCCCGGAACCACGGGATCAGGGAGGCGCTGCTGTCAAGGAATGTAAAAAAGTCCATATCTTTGTGGGAGCCGGAGTTGTTCCGATCCACCAGTCCCGGCTTCGGGGTGGTTGAAACCTCGTAGAGCAGTCCCCGTACCGCCGCGGAAGCCGCCTGAT
Source organism: Clostridium sp. MCC328 (assembly GCF_018785465.1). Taxonomy (NCBI): domain Bacteria; kingdom Bacillati; phylum Bacillota; class Clostridia; order Eubacteriales; family Clostridiaceae; genus Clostridium; species Clostridium sp. MCC328. Next base: position 38,774 of record NZ_WQPW01000102.1, on the reverse strand, counting down.
CAGCTGCCCGGTCCCGGAAGAATTCATGGAAGAGCTTTGCCGTCTGCCACTGGATCAGCTCCATGGAATGGGACTTTTTTTGTGCGCAGACATGGGCATCTTCCCCGCAGACAAGACAGGTTCTGGGGAGAAGTCCGAGATCATGCCGCTTTACGGAAATTCCATCGGGACCGCAGACGTCAAGGTTGAAGAGACGGCCCAAAGGGTGGCTTTCCTCGACGGAGACGAGAAATTTTTTGACCTGTATGGCCTGGGACTTTAAAAGAAAGAACGCGCAGTCACCGGTATTTTTCTCATAAACCTCCGTTTTCAGAACAGAGAAACGGGAGAGGTGGTCAGACAGTTCCCGTACTTCCTCCCGGAATGCCGCCCGGGCGAAGGGAAACGTCTTGACTGTCCCGGCAATATTTAAGGAAAACTCCACAAGACAGATCTCCCCGCCGGTAGTAAGAAGTTCCCATTTTTTCAGGACGCGCCGGTCTCTGGCGGCGCGAAGTTCCACGGAAGTCACCGGTGAGCCGGTAATTACATTATTCAGGTTCATAAAAAAACACTCCATTTGGAATTTAATTCGAACTTCCTAAATGCAGAAAATGCTGTGCAAAGACTTTTTGAACGCAGATAAGCATTCCCCCGCTTCAAGTGCGCGGAGCACTAAGCGGTGAGTGAGTGGGATGCTTATGTCAGTGGGAGTTGAAAGCTCCCACTGACAGATCGCGAAGCAACTGCGTTCATGAGCAAGTAGCGAAGCGGATTGCGAATGTCCGCTTTACTTTCGCACAGCATTTCAGCTATCATGCATCTGGAAAAACGTCAGAGAACAGGATTGGCAGGAGAATTCGCAGTTACTTAAAGCTTTCCTTCAAATACTCCGCCGTACACTCCGGCACCAGCGACAGAACTTCGTCGGTCACGCCCTGCTCATCCAACAATTTCCGAACTCTGGAAGCACTGATGACCTCCGGCTTTCCATCCGGTCCCTCTGTGGTGATCCGGTCGATCTTGATGAAGGAGATGCCGTATTTCGGGAGAATGCGGATCATCGCCTCGTTGTAGCGCCTTGTTACCGGATCAAAAGGCTCTTCCCCGGCGAAACGTTTTGTAATATGAAGGAGCGGCGCGATCCTCGACGCGAACAGTGTGATGTCGAGCTCACTCTGGATCTTCGCCGCGTCCTCGTCGTCCTTTAAGAAGTAGGTCGGGAATGTAGCGTTGGAGATCATATATGGTCCTGATGGATGCACAATGACGTTCGGAAGATGATCTGTACCTTCCCGGACAAGCTTCAGACGGTCCGCAAACGGGAACCTGGACCGGTTCTCCTCAACCACGAAGATATGGAGCAGGGAACATGCCTTAGCGGCGTAAGTGATCAGGGCGAGATGACCTTTCGTGAAGGGATTGCAGTTCATGACGATACAGCCCACGTTCTCATCGGTATCTGTCCCAGCGAGAAATTTCTTATAATAGTTGTCCAGTCCGGATTTCTTATTCTCCAGCATCAGGACAGCTTCGGTTTCTGCCAGCGGGTAAAATCCGCAGGATGTAAAGAGCACCTTGTTTTTCGGTCTTGTGATCACGAAGAGATCGTAATGCCCTGCCTCAAACCGGTTTTCGACAAGTCTGGACACGAGACTTCCGAGAGCATTTTGTCCTCTGAGACTCTCATCCACCGCAAAGCATTTTAAAAGATTTCCTGCGCAGCATCCGCATCCGGTGAGATTGTCATCGGAATCAAACACGCCGAACGCCGCTTCGATATCGTCCTCATAATTTAAATGATGCTTTGCGAGAAACTCCACAAGCATCTGTCTGTCATGGGAAAAACCAAGGGATAATTCATGAATACTGAGTTCTGTCATATAAAAGCACCTCCAAATGAGATAAACAGCAATGATGTCGTAATGGGACTATGAATATAGTATAGATGAAAAAAGGATAGTTTTCCAGAGAAAAGGCAGAGAAAAAAAGGGAAAATTGTAACAGGAAATTCACGGTTTGTCATTGGACTATACCAGATGTCATGACGGCTTTCGTTTCGAATGCTGCGGCACTTCGCACGCATTAACAGTTTTATCAGTTCTGAGGTTTTCATATAGATTTCTTCTTTGATTATGACAGGTGCAGATGTGTTAGTCAATGAAAAATAGACACGTATTTATACGTGCAGAAAAATGAAATAGATTGTGTTAATAACTGCAGAAAAATGGTTAAGTGGACGAGCAGGTCCGAATGAGTCAGAGCAAAAGAAATAAGAATTGCTGTCAGATATCCATACCTTAGCATGTTATAGAAGATTTTATAATTTGCTCTGACGTTCCAAATGTGGTACGATAAGAAAAACAGTTCAGGAAGAACTGTGAGTTTACGAAAAGATACGAGGAACATGACATGCTGCATCTATATTTCGCCCCATTGGAGGGAATCACAACATATCCATACAGGAATCTGCACCACAAGTATTTCGGTGGTGTAGACAAATATTTTACACCATTTCTGGCACCGGGACCGGAGCAGGGGATGAGCGTGAAGGAGATGCGGGATGTGCTGCCGGAGAATAATGCGGGGGTACCGGTGGTGCCGCAGATTTTGACGAACCGGGCGGGAGATTTTCTTCTGGCATCAAAGAAATTAGCAGAGATGGGATACCGGGAGATCAACCTGAATCTTGGATGTCCGTCAGGGACGGTCACAGCGAAGAAAAAAGGTTCCGGTTTTTTACTTTACCCGGATGATCTGGATCGTTTTTTTGATGAAGTGTTCTCGGACGCGTCGGTGAGAAACGGGGAGTTCCAGATCTCTGTTAAAACCAGGATCGGAAAGAATGAAGTGGAAGAGTGGCCGGAGATCATGGAGGTCTACAACCGGTACCCGATCAGCGAGCTGACAGTGCATCCACGGATCCAGAAGGAGTTTTATAAAGGTGTTCCGCATCTTGATGTTTTTGCGGATATTTTAAAGGAGAGCCGGAATCCCGTCGTGTACAACGGAGATCTGTTCACGGCAGAGCATATGAAAAAGTTTCGGGAGAAATTCCCGACGGTGGAAAACGTGATGATCGGGAGGGGACTCATCAGAAATCCGGCACTGGCAGAGTTGATAAAAATAGAAGAAGCCGGTGTGGAAAATGCCCAGGTCTGTGCAGGAACAGAAAACGGAAACAAAGAGACATCACCGGAGCAGACGGAAAAGACAGTACCGGAGTCCAGAAACACGGGAGACAATCTCATGCCCCGGATCCGTGCCTTCCACGATGAGATCTTTGAATATTACCGCGAGACCATGTCCGGCGACAGAAATCTTCTTTTCCGTATGAAAGATTTATGGAGCTATATGTTAGCTGAAGTACCGGACAGCGAAAAACTTGCGAAAAAGATCCGCAAATCCCAGCATGTGCCGGAATATCTGGCGGCGGTGGATGAGGCGTTTGCGGGATGGGAGCGGACGTTTTAAGAAAGGAGAAGCCTATGCAGCTACTGATCAAACAGAGAGTTTTCTCATGGACCGATACATACGATGTGTATGATGAGAAGGAAGAACCAAAATACTTTGTAAAAGCGGAATTTTTTGCACTGGGGCATCAGATCCACGTATACGACAAGAGCGGACGGGAAGTCGGCATGGTGAAACAACGCCTCCTTACCCTGCTTCCGGCATTCGATATCGAGATCGATGGAAAAGAATTCGGAAGTGTGCAGAAAGAGTTTACCTTCTTTAAGCCGCGGTATGAACTGGATTACAACGGATGGCGGTGTGAGGGCGATTTTCTGGCCTGGGACTACGATGTGTATGAGGAGTGCTGTGCGGTGGTTCATATTTCAAAGAAGCCGTTCCATTGGGGCGACACCTATGTGATCGACATTCTGGATCCGAAGGACGAAATTATGGCACTGATGCTGGCAATCGCCATCGATGCTGCAAACTGCACGAATAAATGATCATCGTCATAGACAGAAGATCATGTGAAAAAGCAGAAGGACAGAAGTAGAAATGTGGAGGAAATGATATGGAGAATCCCGGAAAAGAAACGTATGTAGAACAGATGGAGCGTGTGAATCAAACAAACCCATTTATGCTCCACAACAGGATCCGTGCGGTCGCATTATCGGAAGACCGGGCCGAGGTCCGGGCTGAGATCACAGAGGATTCCCTGAATGCTATGCAGACCGTCCACGGCGGCCTGATGTTCGTGATGGCGGAGGTTGCCGCGGGACTTGTAACGAGGAATGACGGAAGAAAATATGTGACTCTGGACAGCTCTTTCCGTTTCCTTCGCGGCAGCAGCGCAAAAAACATTCAGGGTCTGGCGCAGATCACAAAGCGCGGGAAGACCGTCTGCTTTACAAAAGCTGAGGTCGTGGAGACCGATACGGGGAAGCTCCTGGCAGAAGGAGAATTTACGTTTTATTGTATGGGTGAGTAGGGATAAAAACAAAAATCCGGCAATAACACGTGTTTTCGAAACCTATCTCGGCGAGCCCTACGGGGAAAAGTCACACAATCAACAGTTCATATCAGATCCGCTTTTTTAGGATTGTTGAAAAAATACAATTTGAGGGGGGTGATTTTTATCACAGAAAAGGATTATTATCAGGCGGGAAAGGCGGTGTATATGATCCAGAATATGAATCAGACATTAAACCAACCGTTTGGTGATGGGGCACATATTCTATATGTGAACGGAGAGTACCGTGACGATTCCGCCATTGGAAAGCTGATGCATGATTTCAACTGCGCAGATGCAGATGACATGCATTACGGATTGCTGGCAGAAAGAACAAGGTATCTCAAGGAAAATTCGAAGGGAGTGAACGAGATGTACCGGACAATGGATGAGGTGGAAAAAGAGTGTTATGAGGAAGGACGAGAGACGCAGGCTGAATTGACGGCCATAAATCTTCGAAAACTAGGATTGCCGCTGGAGCAGATAGCCCATGCTGTTGGATTCCATGTGGAAAAGGTTGAAAAGTGGGTTAAGTAGGAAAAGAAAGATGGTGTGGGGATAAAGATAATCGGTCGATCGTAAAGAGCTGATAATGGGGGAAAGAACTGTGTACGATAAGAAAGAGACGGGGATGCCTGTCTCTTTCTGTATTCTGTCGGAATCTAAAAAATGGCTTTTTAGGGCCAAATAAAACACTGAATCTGTATATAGAAAAAGTGTGTGATATGTAGTATGATAAGGGAAATAAATTCTGTGGGAGAAAGACATGGAAAGCTTATTTGTTATGGCACAGGTCGCACCAACTGAATATCCAAAAGATAATCTCGAGAAAGCTGACAGCTTAGTAAAGGAAGCAGCAGAAAAATATCATCCGGGTATGATTCTTTTCCCAGAAACTTTTATGAGCCGTTTTCCGGCTGGTACAGACATTGCAACAGCAAATGCGGTTGCGGAACCGCTGGACGGAGAATTTGTGCAGGGAATGAAAAAATTAGCCGCAGATCATGATGTATGGCTCACATTCGGAATGAAGGAGACCATTGAGGATCCGGCTGATCATCGCTGTTACAATACAGTTGTTATGGTGAATAACAAGGGAGAAATCGTACAGACTTACAGAAAAACGCATTTATATGATGCGTTCGGATACAAGGAATCCAATGAGTATAAAGCTGGAGACAAGTTTTTTGAGCCAGTAGATACTCCGTTTGGAAAACTCGGTTTATTTGTCTGCTACGAAGTTCGTTTCCCGGAAGTAGCACGTTACCAGAAGGCCAAAGGAGCTGAGATTGTCATTATGCCGACTGCATGGTTCAAAGGCGATTTAAAGAGTCATCAGTTCCGTACACTGATTACCTCCAGAGCACTGGAAAACACATTTTTCGTATTTGCGTGCGATCAGTGCGGAGGCACAGCGATGGGTGAGAGTGTAGCAGTCGATCCGATGGGAGTTGCCTTTGCAGCTGGAAATGAAAGAGAAGAACTGATTCCGGTATATGTGGATACGGATCGGATCAAGGAAGTGGAGAGCAAACTTCCATCCTTTAAAGACAGAAGACCTGCCCTTTATATTTAGCTCAATCTCATATGTTTAAATACCTCTTTTTTGGAGCCAGAGAAATCTGGCTCTCTTTTGTTTTACATCTGGGGTTTCGGATGGTACAATCAAAGCATCAACGCAGAGGAGGAAAAACATATGTCTCTTACCTTGGAAAAAATTTTTGAAGCGAAAAACAGGATCGCCCCGTACACGACGAGAACACCGCTCATCCGTCTGGAAAAGCTGGACGAGTACCTTGGCTGTCAGGTGTATCTGAAGGCGGAGTGCATGCAGATCACCGGCGCATTTAAGCTCCGCGGAGCGGTCAACAAGATCAGGATGCTGACACCGGAGCAGTTAAGCTGCGGGATCGTCGCGGCATCTTCGGGAAACCACGGAAAGGCAGTGGCGTATACTGCAAAGAAGCTTGGTGCAAAGGCGACGATCGTGATGCCGTATACGGCACCGGCTATTAAAGTAAATGCGATCAAAGAGCTGGGAGCGGAGGTCGTTCAGTGTGAGACATCTGAGCGGTTTGACGTTGCGGAGCGGATCTGCAGGGAGAAAAATGCGACCATGGTTCCGCCGTACAACGACGAGGAGATTATGGCCGGACAGGGAACCGCGGGAATCGAGATTCTGGAACAGTGTCCGGAGATCGATACGATTATCGTTCCGGTCAGCGGCGGCGGACTCATCGGCGGTGTCTCAACGGCGGTAAAGGGTATGGATAACAGTGTTAAGGTCTACGGGGCAGAGCCGGCAGCGCTTCCGAGATACAGCGCAAGTCTGGCGGCCGGAAAGCCGGTGAAGGTTGAACAGAAGAAGTCTATCGCGGACGCTCTTGTGTCCCAGATGCCGGGAGACCAGTGCTATCCGTATGTGGCGGCGAACGTGGACGGATTTTTTGATGTGGAGGATGAGTATCTGTTAAAAGCATGGAAGCTGCTCCTGACAGAGGGAAAGATCTTCTGCGAGCCGTCCTCCGCCATCACCGTCGGTGCGGTCTTACAGGGACTTGCGAAGGTGAAAAAGGATGAGAAGGTCTGCTTCCTGATCTCAGGTGGAAGCGCGGGGCTGGATCAGCTGAAGGTGCTGGAGAATGTGACGATCTGACAGAAAATTGAACCTGCCGGTCTGGCAGACGTTCGGCTGATCATCGGTAGCTCGTGATCAGGACACTCTGTTATCGGAAGGGGTCTCATAAGGCATAAAGGCGGACGGTTCTTGTGATCTCAATCAGAATCAGGTATAATAAGAGTAATATAAATATATTTCGCAGGGAGGGAGTCACATGGGAAGCTATCTGAATCCGGGAAGCAAAGGATTTCAGGAAAGTTTAAACTCGGAAATTTATATGGATAAAACAGGACTGATCGAGAAGACAAATGCGGTTCTGAATACCCGGCAGAAGTTTCTGTGTGTTAGTCGGCCAAGGCGTTTTGGAAAGTCAATGGCAGCAGATATGCTGGCTGCGTATTATGACCGGGGAGAGGATTCCTCCAGCTTGTTTGCGTCTCTAAAAATCAGTGGGGCAGCTTCTTACCATGTTCATCTGAACCAATATGATGTCATCAAAGTCAATATGCAGGAGTTTCTCAGCATGACCCACGACATGGATGATATGCTGGCCATGCTGCAGAAATACCTGGTGTTTGATCTTATGGAACATTTTGGAGATATTCGGTTCCGGGATGAAAATAATCTGATTCAGGTGATGAAAGATATCTATGCGAAAACAAAGCGTTCTTTCGTGATTCTGATCGATGAGTGGGACTGCCTTTTCCGGGAGTATCAGCAGGATCAGAATGCGCAGAAAAAATATCTGGATTTTCTTCGCGCGTGGCTTAAGGACAAGGATTATGTTGCTCTGGCTTATATGACAGGAATTCTGCCTATAAAAAAATATGGATCCCATTCGGCACTTAACATGTTTACTGAGTATTCCATGACAGATCCTGGTGATATGGCAGAATATTTTGGATTTACAGAGCAGGAAGTATCGGACCTGTGTAAAAAGTATCAAATGAGTTTCGATGAGGCAAAACAGTGGTATGATGGATATGATCTGATTGCTCATCATCAATCGGGTGACAGATATTACTCCATGTACAGTCCAAAGTCTGTTGTTGAAGCCATGCTGCGGCACAAATTCGGTACTTATTGGAATCAGACAGAAACATATGAAGCTCTGAAGATTTATATCCAAATGGATATGGATGGTCTGCAGGATTCAGTGGTGAGAATGCTTGCAGGTGAGTCGGTATCAATCAATATTGGAACCTTCAGCAATGATATGACCACATTTGCGACAAAAGATGATATTCTGACATTACTGGTTCATCTTGGATATTTAACCTATGACAGTATCAGAGAAACTGCAGCGATACCAAACAAAGAGGTTTCACAGGAGTATGTAAATGCGATCAGTACAATGAACTGGCATGGAGTTGCAGATTCCGTGGAGTCATCCAGAAAATTATTAGAGGCATTGTGGGCAATGGATGCGGATACTGTCGCCTCCGGAATTGATAAAGCGCATGAGGAAATGTCTATTCTTCAATATAATGACGAGAATTCGCTCAGTTGCACGGTCAATCTTGCATTCTATTTTGCACGGGAATACTATACGATGATCCGCGAATTACCTTCAGGAAAAGGTTTTGCTGATATATGTATGATTCCGCGCAAGACGCATCTGGATAAACCGGCGGTGGTGATTGAACTGAAGTGGGATAAAAGCGCAGCCGGTGCGCTGAACCAGATCAAAGAAAAGAATTATGGAAGTGCTTTAAAAGATTATCAGGGAAATCTGCTATTGGTTGGAATTAATTATGACAGAGTGACTAAGAAACATGAATGTGTTATTGAGGTGGCACAGAAACAGCTCTAATAGAATGGGCTTTTTGTTTGCAGCTATGCAGGTACTGAACAGTTGCGAGAAATGTAAACCGGAGTACAAGTATATCAAGATGCCTGTACTCCGGTTTTTTATGAGAAGCGAGCTATTCTTCGCTGCTGTTATCCCCACGTCCGCTCCGTGCTTCCTCAAGGTAGTTGTAGAGCGTATATTTTGATACCTGAAGCGTCTCGCAGAGAAGAACGCTGGTCTTGGAAATTTTGAAGACACCCTTCTGGTCGAGGTAGTCCAATGCGCGGATCTTTTCCTCCTTGTTCATCAGTCCCATCGGTTTTCCGACCAGAAGCTCCGCCTGTTTCATGTAGTACTTAAGAATGTCATCCACATTTTTTGTGGCCAGGGCATCGATATCATTTGTCGGCGCGTGATGGGTCATCGGGTACTGAACAAAAGCACCCAGCGCACGCTGCGCATTCAGGAGATCCGAGACGTCCAGATTCACACAGACAGATCCAACGATCTTTCCGCTTTCGTCCGGAATCAGCGTGGTGAAAGATTTATAGAAACGGTCTTTCGGTCCATTGGAGAAGGTCTGGATGCTGTCTTTCATCGGCTCGATGTCTTTTCCGAGCTGTGTGATCATTCCGCCCTTCGGTGAACCGCCAACCGCACGGCCACTGACCGCCGGGTTTAAGGCGTAAACGATGGTGTGATCGTATCCTTTCCGGTAATCGTGGATCAGGATCTCGCTGTTTTCGCCTAAAAATTTCTGGAGTCCCTCGAGAAAACGGATCAGAAAGTCAAAGTCAAGATACTGGGAAATTTCCATAAATGTACCCCCATAAGATAAGCGTCAAAAACGGACATCTCCCCGGGGTGTTCGCCGTATATACGCTATGTGAAAAAAATAACAAAACAGAGGTATAAAGAAATGCCTCTGCAGGCTTCGATGTAAGTCCAGAATAGCATATGACAAACTGTTTGTCAACAAAATAACATTAATGCAAACAAAAAGTCTGAAATAACTATTGACATTCCATATAGTATGGCATATAATGAAGACACCAAACAAAAAGGAAGGAAAACAAACTTTCAGTTATAAATACCCATCCTTTTCCGGACCAGGGATCCACTCACAGGGATCCCGAGTCCACCCACTTGAGACAGATGTATTTCACTCCTTGTTATAGAAAACATGCAATGATAGCGGTACTGAACAGTTACGAGATCATGCAGCTATGAAGACGCCGGATCGTTGCAGAATCACATCGTGGTGGATGTGATAGAGACCGGTTTTCTGGCAGATTGGATGCCTGCCAGGAAAATGGAAGGCCGGGAGGCCCGCTGTCTCGCCACGGCGAAAAAATTCATGTTCCCGGTGTGGATTTCCCTGAAAAGGGAAATATTATGGTACATATTGAGCAGGCAGAGCCCCTGAAGCAGCTTATCCCCAATACAGCTGTTTCAGGGGCTTTGTCTTTTTTGAGGGAGAAAACAGAGCGGTAAAGTGTGGGGCGGCCGCATATATTGTATCGATGTAACTGTTCAGTAGGTCTGCGCATTTACTGCGCTGACCGTAAGAAAACTTAGAATAGAAGGCAAAAATCCTATCGGCACAGCCGATTTGGAATGGATTTTTGCGCGTAACTGTGAGTGCCGAACAGTTACGTATCGGTAATACATGCAGCTGGAGGAGCGTATGAAATTCAAACAGAAAGTTTTTATTTTTATTGTGATCCTGATCGTGGATATGATCCTGGCTTGGGGGGCAGTGCGGATGTGGAAGGGAAGAGGGGAAATATTTGATACGCACGAGGGAAAACCGGTTGATACGGGAAGAATCCCTGTGCCGGGCGAAGGGATGACCACTGAGGTTTCGGGACATGATCACAGCGGAGCCGGACGATCGGAAAAGGCTGTATCAGATCTGTACGGCCAGCAGGAAGACATCGCAAAAAAGTATACGGCACTCACCTTTGATGACGGCCCGAATCCCAAATACACAAAGCCGCTCTTAGACGGCCTCAGGGAACGCGGAATCCGCGTGACCTTTTTCCTCGTGGGCGAATGCATCGACGGAAATGAGGATCTCGTAAAGCAGATGGCAAAGGACGGACATCTCATCGGTGTTCACTGTATGACCCACAAGGATCTCACAAAAGAGAAGCTTTCCGACGCAGCAAAAGAACTCTGGGCCGCACGGGAGAAGATCCGGGCAGTAACCGGGACCCTGCCGGAGTATGTCCGTCCGCCCTATGGGAACTGGAATGCGAAGCTGGAGGAGGCCGTGGACATGATCCCCGTATTCTGGGATGTGGACTCCATCGACTGGCGGTTGAAAAATACGGAGAAAGTCACCGCAAAAGTGGTGAAAGATACGGAGGACGGGGACATTATCCTGATGCATGACGAGTTCAAAACCTCTGTGGAAGCGGCGTTCCGGATCATTGACAACCTGACAGCGAAAGGGTATACTTTTGTTACAGTAGACGAACTGATGGTCGATTAAGACCTGCAAAAAGAGCGGTAATGGATGCAGCGCGCAGATGGTGATATTTCATGCGGAAACGGAGCGCTGCAAAACGCAGAAAGGCAGCAGCCATGGATTTATTTGACTATATGAGAGCGAACACGATGGAAAAGGAGTCGCCGTTAGCATCCAGGATGCGTCCGACGACTCTGGACGAGGTGGTCGGGCAGAAACATATTATCGGGAAGGACAAGCTCCTCTACCGCGCGATCAAGGCGGATAAGCTTGGATCCGTGATCTTTTACGGTCCGCCGGGAACGGGAAAGACGACTCTGGCGAAAGTGATCGCAAACACGACAAGTGCCCGGTTCGAGCAGATCAATGCGACTGTAGCCGGGAAAAAAGATATGGAAGAGATCGTAAAGAACGCCAAGGATTCCATCGGTATGTACGGGCAGAAGACGATCCTCTTCGTGGACGAGATCCATCGCTTTAATAAGTCCCAGCAGGACTATCTGCTTCCGTTTGTGGAGGATGGAACGATCACCCTGATCGGCGCGACAACGGAGAATCCGTACTTTGAGGTGAACAACGCCCTGCTGTCAAGATCCAGGATCTTTGAGTTAAAACCGCTGGAAAAGCAGGATATCCGGGAACTTGTGATGCGGGCGGTTTATGATACGGAAAAAGGAATGGGAACCTACAGCGCCGATATTACCGACGAGGCGGCGGATTTCCTGGCGGATGTGGCGAACGGCGACGCGAGAGCGGCGTTGAACGCAGTGGAGCTGGGAATCCTGACGACAGATAAATCCGATGACGGAAAGATCCATATCACGATCGATGTGGCGGCGGAATGTATCCAGAAACGGGTGGTGCGCTATGACCATGACGGGGACAACCACTACGATACGATCTCCGCGTTCATTAAGAGCATGCGTGGTTCTGACCCGGACGCTGCGGTCTACTACCTGGCGCGGATGCTGTATGCCGGCGAGGACGTGAAATTTATTGCCCGACGGATCATGATCTGTGCGTCGGAGGACGTGGGAAACGCGGACCCGAATGCCCTGGTGGTGGCGGTGAGCGCGGCCCAGGCCGTTGAGCGGATCGGCATGCCGGAGAGCCAGATCATCCTCTCCCAGGCGGCAGCTTATGTCGCCACCGCGCCGAAGAGCAACGCGGCATACATGGGGATCGCAAAAGCGATGAAGACCGTGGCGGATACGCGGACCATGCCGGTACCTGCCCATCTTCAGGACAGGCACTACAAGGGCGCTGAAAAGCTTGGACATGGTCTCGGCTACAAGTATGCCCACGACTACCCGAACCACTATGTCACCCAGCAGTACCTGCCGGACGGAGTGGAGGGAATGCGGTTTTATGAGCCGTCGGAGAACGGGTATGAGAAGAAGATCCGGGAGCATATGGAGTTTATCAAGAGAGAAGCCGGGGAGACAGAATAAGGAATTTTGTGAAATAATTCGCTGAGCTGCCTGAGCGCTGTATACGCGGTAAGACAATTAAGCTGTAGATGCTGCAGACAATAAAGAAAGAGGGAACTGTGCAGATGCTTCGTATTCCAAATCTGTAAAATTCCCTCTTTCTTTTTTATAATGTGTGCGTTATAATGAGATATACTGATCCTCCGATACTGCGTAATTGCGGTGATCCCATCGGAGAAGAGTTTCAAATCTAATGGTTCAAAGGCAGCCGGTCCGGGGACGGAGAGGCTGTTACAATCTTTTATGATTCCCAACGAGACGATAAAACCGGAATAAGAATGAAGGAGTATCCATTATGCGTGAAAAATTAGCGACATTACCGCTGACTCAGTTAAAAGAGCTGGCAAAGAGCCAGGGAATCAAGAATATCAGCGGCTTACGAAAAGCAGAATTAATTGACCGTCTCTGCGAGACAGCGGAGAGCGCCGACAGCCAAAAGGCAGCGGCGGGAAACAGTGAAAATAGAGAAAGTACAGCAGTGCCGGCACAGGGGACAGCTGTAGAGGCAGCAGCTTCTGGAAACGGTTTTGGAAGCGCGAGAACGGAAAGCGCGGCACCGGAGAGGGCGTCTGCGGCATCAGAGCGTGCAGACCGTCAGGAACATACAGGACGTCAGGAGAGAACCGAACGCTATGAGAGATCTGATCGTCAGGACCGCGGCGAGCGCCAGATGAGAAATGACCGCCAGGGCGGATACCAGAGCCGCCAGAATAACTACAGAGAACGCCAGAATAATTACCAGGACCGTCAGGGCAGCTATCAGGACCGTCAGAGCGGCAGTTATCAGGACAGACAGAACAGCCAGTCCGCAGGCCAGGATGCACAGACACAGGGCACTTCCTATCAGGACCGCCAGAGCCAGAACAGTGTCCAGGACGCCCAGGGCATCCAGGAGAGCACAAGAACCTACCAGGCAGGTTACCAGACAAGAAACCAGGGAACTCAGAGCTACACTGCGGACCCGAAGAACGACCTCCAGGACCTTGACAGCGGCATCGAGGCAAACGGAATCCTGGAAGTTATGCCGGATGGCTTCGGATTTATCCGCTGCGAGAACTTCCTCCCGGGCGACAACGACGTCTATGTAGCTCCGTCCCAGATCCGCCGCTTCAATATGAAGACCGGTGATATCATCCGCGGAAGCCGCAGAGTGAAATCCGCAACAGAGAAATTTGCGGCACTCCTCTATGTGAAGACGATCAACGGCTACCCGACAAGTGTCGTGGAACGCCGCCCGAACTTTGAGGACCTGACCCCGATCTTCCCGAACCAGAGATTGAATCTGGAAGTCAGAGGCGGAAAAAATACGACGGCCATGAGAGTCATGGATCTTCTCGCCCCCATCGGTAAAGGACAGCGTGGTCTTATCGTGTCCCCGCCGAAGGCAGGTAAGACGACCCTGTTAAAACAGGTGGCAAAAGCCGTGACGACAAACTATCCGGACATGCATATGATCATCCTCCTGATTGACGAGCGTCCGGAGGAAGTCACAGATATCAAGGAATCCGTTGTGGGACCGAACGTGGAAGTCATCTATTCCACCTTCGACGAGCTCCCGGAGCGCCACAAACGCGTTTCTGAGATGGTGATCGAGCGCGCGCGACGTCTTGTAGAGCATGGACGCGACGTGATGATCCTTCTGGATAGTATTACGAGACTGGCGAGAGCCTACAACCTCGTTGTTCCGCCTAGCGGACGCACACTTTCCGGCGGTCTTGATCCGGCGGCTCTCCACATGCCGAAGCGATTCTTCGGTGCAGCGAGAAACATGAGAGAGGGCGGAAGCTTAACGATCCTCGCAACAGCCCTCGTCGATACCGGAAGCCGTATGGATGACGTGATCTACGAGGAATTTAAGGGTACCGGCAACATGGAACTTGTACTCGACAGAAAACTTTCCGAGAAGAGGATCTTCCCGGCCATCGATATCTTAAAGTCCGGCACAAGACGCGACGACCTCCTGCTTACGAGCGAGGAAGCGGAAGCTGTGGATATCGTTCGCAAGGCGACAAACTCCATGAAGGCAGAAGAATCTGTGGAGAAGATCCTGGATATGTTTGCCCGCACAAGGACGAACAGAGAGTTCGTGGAAATGACGAAGAAGACACGGTTTATATGATCGGCAGTGGACTGCACGGCAATCCGCAGATTTGCCAAACAGGCATAAATTAAGAAATTGCGCAGGAAACTGCAGTTATATCTGCGCGAATACCCGGCTGGCAGGAATGATCTGCCGGGTTAGATAGGAGAACAAGCAGAATGGAAGAAACAGGAAAAAATCCGATCCAGGTTGCGGAGCGCCTGTTCCAGGTGATCGAGCGTCTGGCGGAAAATGGTCCTATGGGGATCATGGATCTGAGCGCTGAGCTTGGATTTCATAAGAGCACGACGCACCGCCTCGTGACATCGCTCCAGTACATGGGCTATATCCGTCAGGATGAGGAATCCTTAAAATATGCGCTGTCCTTAAAATTTCTGGAAATCGGAAGTAAGATCCTGGAACAGACGAATATGGCGTCCCTGATCCATCCGTCTCTGAAGAAGCTCTCGGAGCAGACGGGAGAGACGGTACATCTGGTCCGCAGAGAGGGAACGGAGGCCGTGTATATCGATAAAGTGGAGTCCACAGTCAGCTCGATCCGCATGGTGTCGAGAGTTGGGAGCCGGATCCCGTTATACTGCTCCGGTGTCGGCAAAGCGCTGCTTGCGGAATTGCCGGATCCTGAGATCGAAGATATCTGGAACAGTTCTGAGATCACCTCCCTGACTCCGTATACAGTGACGAGTCTGTCAGATCTCATGGATCGGATCCGCGGGGTTCGGGAAGCCGGATATGCGATGGATGATGAGGAGAACGAGGAAGGTGTACGCTGTATTGCGGTCAGCATCCCGGACTACCACAAGGAACCGGTCTATGCCCTCAGCATCTCCGCCCCTGTAAGCCGCATGACTGATGCCCGGATCGCGGAGCTTTCCACAGATGTGCTGACGTTTAAGAAGGATCTGGAGAAGACACTGGGATTTTCCAGAAGCTGAGAAAAATGGTGCAGGCAGCATATAGTTACTGGACACAGGCAGGAATTTTCTGAACTGAAAATTCCGTACAATACAGTGGTGGCAGTGGATTATGCCAATCTGGAAAGCATCGGCAAAATCAGTTACTGTTTGCGCAAGGAGGAACAGTAACTGCATATAAAAATACAGCTTTAAACGTGTGTTGGGATATTGCAAATAAAAAACACATATGATATAATGCCGTTAGGCAAAGAAAATAAAAACTGCATATAGCAAAAAAGAATGAACCCCTCAGTACTGCGAATACTGAGGGGTTCTTCTTATTTTTTATGGTGGACAAGAAACCACCAGGCTAGTGTTGCCCTACTTGTCTCCATCTAACCATTTGATGATGTAATGGCAGGTTACACCAGCCGCACAGGAGACAAGAAATGAAAATAAAAACTGCATAAAGCTCACCTCCTCCCGCTGCCGGGTATCGGTTGGACAACATAAATATTATACGGTAGAACCACAAATGGAATAAGATTACATAAAACTATATTTATTGTAACTGTTCGGTACCGGTCAATGTGCACGGGCAGGAATTTTCTGAACTGAAAATTCCATACAATACAGCGGTGGCAGTGGATTATGCCAATCTGGAAAGCATCGGCAAAATCAGTTACTGTTTGCGCAAGGAGGAACAGTAACTGCATAGTTACTGTACACGGGTAGGAATTTTCTGAACTGAAAATTCCGTACGATACACTTCTGGTAGCAGATTTTGCCGATTTGGAATGCGAAGCATCGGCAAAATCACGTTACTGTACACGCATGCGTGTACAGTAACACTGCATATAAAAATACAGCTTTAAACGTGTGTTGGAATATTGCAAATAAAAAACACATATGATATAATGCCGTTAGGCAAAGAAAGTATCAGATTCAAAGGACAAAAAAGAATGAACCCCTCAGTACCGCGAATACTGAGGGGTTCTTCTTATTTTTTATGGTGGATAAGAAACCACCAGGCTAGTGTTGCCCTACTTGTCTCCATCTAACCATTTGATGATGTAGTGGCAGGCTACACCAGCCGCACAGGAGACAAGAAACGAAAGTATCAAATTCAAAAGACCCACCTCCTCCCGTTGCCGGGTATCGGTTGGACAACATAATAATTGTACGATAAAAGTGCTGATGAAGCAAGATTACATAAAACGTAACTGTTCAGTAGGTCTGCGCACTTGCTGCGCTGACCGTAAGAAAACATAGGCTGGAAGGCAAAAATCCCATCAGCGAAGCTGATCTGGAATGGATTTTTGCACGTAACTATGAAGGTACTGAATAGTTACCATAAAACTATATTTATTGTAACTGTTCGGTACCGTTACTGTTTACGCCCTCAATGTTAGAAATTCGGTACCTTCACAGTTACTAATTTTTACTTTGATTTTACATTCAC
Source organism: Clostridium sp. MCC328 (assembly GCF_018785465.1). Classification (NCBI taxonomy): domain Bacteria; kingdom Bacillati; phylum Bacillota; class Clostridia; order Eubacteriales; family Clostridiaceae; genus Clostridium; species Clostridium sp. MCC328. Next base: position 21,496 of record NZ_WQPW01000102.1, on the reverse strand, counting down.
CGTATTGTATAATAAATCTAATAAGAATCAGAGCAACACACCGAAAAATATTTTAAAGATGCCAAAAGCAGACATACAGGAGTGATGAGAATGCCGGAAAACGAAAAGACGAGACTTCAGAAATTTATGGGTGGAGGAAAACAAGGATACCAGATCGCATTCCAGATGGCTTGGCCTGCGGTGATGGAGTCCTTTTTTATTGCCCTGGCGGGCATGGTGGACTCGCTGATGGTGAGCTCCATCGGCGCATACGCGGTGGCGGCAGTAGGTCTGACAACGCAGCCGAAATTCATCGGCTTGTGTATCTTTATCGCCATGAATGTATCCGTATCTGCCCTGGTGGCGAGACGTCGCGGTGAGAAAGACCGGATCGGCGCGAACCAGGTTCTCCTGATGGCGCTGATCTTCACAGTCGTTGTCGGAATTTTGATCAGCATAGCGGCGGTGGTTTTTGCGGAACCGATCATCCGCTTCTGCGGTGCCAACGAGGACACTCAGGAGAGCGCGGTCCTGTATTTCCGGATCATCATGGGCGGCATGATCTTCAATATCATCTCCATGGCCATCAACGCCTCCCAGCGCGGTGCCGGAAACACGAAGATCGCCATGCGAACCAACGTGACTTCTAACGTGGTCAATATGATCGGAAATTATCTCCTGATTCAGGGTCATCTTGGCTTTCCGGCGATGGGAATCGCGGGCGCGGCTCTGGCGACTGTATTTGGAACCGTGGTTGCCTGCATTATGAGCATCTGCTCCCTGATCCCGAAAGACAATTTTGTCAGCATTCCCTACATTATAAAAGAGCGCGTCCGCATCACCCTGGAACCGGCAAAGAATATGGCAAAGATCGCCTCCAGCGTTTTCATCGAGCAGGTGTTCATGCGGACCGGTTTCCTTCTTGTATCGATCATGGCGGCGAGACTAGGAACCTCGGCCTACGCGGCGCACCAGGTGGCCATGAATGTCATGAACCTGTCATTCTCCTTCGGCGACGGCATGCAGGTGGCTGCCGTTGCGCTCTGCGGGCGGAGTCTCGGGGAGAAGCGCCCGGATCTGGCGGTCATGTATGGAACAATCTGCCAGAGGATCGGAAACATGATCTCCATCGTATTGTCGATCCTGTACCTGACGTTAGGAAACTGGTATTTTCACCTGTACTTTGTTGAGGAAGATATTATCGCCATGGGTGTCCGGATCATGCAGGTCATGACTGTGATCGTACTCCTGCAGATCTCCCAGGTCATTTACATGGGTTGCCTCAGGGGTGCGGGAGATGTGGTGTTCACCACCTGTGCTTCGACCCTCAGCATCACCATCGTCCGCCCGTCCTGTGCGTACCTGTTCTGCTATGTACTGGAGATTGGAGTTGTCGGTATCTGGCTCGGAATCGTGTGCGACCAGATCGTGAGAGTGTGCCTGACGAACTGGAGATTTAAGAGTGGAAAGTGGACGAAAATAAAGATATAGCGAGCGCAGAGGAAAAACAAGCGGCGCCTCCGGCGACATTTGTTTTTCCTGCGCCGCTAACGAGCAAACTGTCTGCGAAGCAGACAATAGAGCGCGAAGCGCGTGTTTGCGAGTGAGCGATTCGACTCAATGAGTCAATACCCCCAAAAACGAAAAGAGCCATATGCCCCGAAAACTGGTCATTCCAGTTCCGGCCGCATACAGCTCTTTTTTATGTAACAGGAAATTCCGAGAAATTCCCTGTTACATAAAAGGCACTAACGTGCCAATGATGCGCACTCGCGCGAAGATGTAGACTGTCACAAGCGTCCGCGCGAGGTGCGCATTAGTTGCCGCATTCAATACTGATCGCGTTAAACATGTCAAGGATATCATCCACTTTCGTGTTCGCCTTTTCCTCGCCTTTTTTATCCATGACCGCATGCCCCTGATGCATCATCAGAAGACGGTTTCCGTACTCTACAGCGAACCGGAGATTATGTGTGACCATAATGGTCGTCAGGTGCTTTTCTGCAACGATCTTTCCGGTCAGTTCCATAATAATATCTGCCGTCTTCGGGTCGAGAGCGGCCGTGTGCTCATCAAGAATCAGAAATTCGATGGGAGTCATGGTTGACATTAAAAGAGCCATCGCCTGACGCTGTCCACCGGAGAGAACACCGACTTTTACACCCAGTTTATCTTCAAGACCGAGACCAAGGATTTTCAACTGGTCGCGGTAGAAGTCAATGCGGGCTTTATTTGTTCCGGGGAGAAGATTGAACGGCTTTCCCTTATTGTCCGCGAGAGCCATATTCTCGAGGATCGTCATATTCGGGCAGGTTCCCATCGCCGGGTGCTGGTAGACGCGGCCGATGCGGCGCTGGCGCTTGTATTCCGGCATTTTTGTGATATCGGTTCCGCCCATGACGATGGTGCCGGAATCCACCGGAATGCTGCCGCAGATCAGATTCAACATGGATGTTTTACCGGATCCGTTGCTGCCGACAACGGAAACAAACTCGCCGTCATCGATGCTGAGGTTGAAATCGTTAAAGAGGCACATTTCATTTACAGTGCCTGCGTTGTAATATTTACTGATGTTTTTTAACTCAAGCATGGTGTGCCCCCTTTCTCTTCATGGAATCACTGACGATCAGGATCAGAAGAAGAATTGCCGCGGTGATAAGTTTCAGGTCGGTCGCCTTTACGATCCGCATGGAAATAACGAAAGCGACACACGCTTTATAGAGAATTGCGCCTGCGATAACAGCGGTGGTCGCCTTCAGCTTTCCGAAGCGGTGGAACAGCTGTGTTCCGAGAATCACGCTTGCGAGACCGAAGACCATGGTTCCGGTTCCGATCGAGATGTCGAAGAACGCCTGCTTCTGGGCGAGAACTCCGCCTGCGAGGGCTGCGAATCCGTTGGCGATCGCAAGGCCGATGATCTTTACCCGGCCTTTGTCTTCTGCCAGGGATGTAACAAGAGCATCATTGTCACCGGCCGCCCGGAGCAGATATCCGGATCTCGTATTTAAGTACCAGTCGAGAACGAACTTGCAGATCAGGACGATCACAGCCAGAATGATCACAACGATGTACGGTCTTACGGATGCCGGAAGACTGTTTCTGGTCCACTCGTTGTCAAAGATCGTATCCTGGGACAGGAACGGAAGGTTTGCCTTCATTCCGGCGATCCTTAAGTTTACGGAGTAGAGGGCTGTCATGACAATGATACCGGAAAACAGGTCGCGGACCTTACATTTTACATGAATGACACCGGTCACGCATCCGGCGAGAACACCCGCAAAGAAGGAGAGCGGAAGTGCCCACACTGGGGAAACTCCTTTTACGATCAGTCCCGCGGTCAGCGCTGCGCCCAGAGGGAAAGTTCCGTCAACCGACAGATCCGGGAAGTCCAGGATCTTGTAGGTGATGTAGACGCCCAGGGCCATGATCGCGTAGATCAGCCCTTCCTCAAAGATTCCTAATAAGATTGCCATGATATCCTCCGAAAATCAGTAACTGGGGAAAATCCCGCAATTACATGTTGCTGCAAAGTCCGGCAGAAGCGGAAAATCGCTTTGCCGGACCATGATGGTTTATGTTGCCGATCATCCGACTTCCTTATTAAAAGTGGATGAAATTTGTTGAACTACTGTGTGATCTCAGTGAATAACTCTTTTGCGTTGGAAGCAAGATCCTCCGGGAAAGTGATTCCAAGATCCTCAGCGACTTTGGAGTTTCCGTAGAAAGCAGCAGTCTCGATCACCTCGAAGTTCAGTTCACTTGCTTTCTTCTCGCCCTTTAAAACTTCTGCAGCCATGCGTCCTGTCTGCTTTCCAAGATCTACATAGTCAAGTCCCATAGCAGCGAGGCAGCCAATCTTGACCTGCTCGATCTCACTTCCGAATACCGGGATGTTTTTCGCATTTGCCTTGGAAAGGATCAGCGGAAGGGAGGCAACGACGGTGTTATCTGTTAAGTTGTTTAAGCAGTCGACCTGCTCTAAGAGGCTGTCAGCAGCGAGTGGAATGTCTGCTGCGGAGGAAACGCCAGATTCAACGATCTCGAAACCGTAGTCAGCGGCTTTTTCCTTGTACTCAGCCAGAGTGGAAGCGGAGTTTACTTCGCTTGTTGTATACATGATTCCGATCTTTTTCGCATCCGGAAGGATCGCGCGGATCATTTCGAGCTGCTGCTCGACCGGAAGCTTGTCGCTGGTACCTGTCACTTTGCCAACCGGAGTTCCGTCAGCGTTTGCGAGCTCGGCTGCAACCGGATCCGTAACGGCTGTATAGATGACCGGGATGTCGTTCTTTCTGCCGACGCTGTATGCACTCTGGGCGCTCGGTGTTGCGATCGCGCAGATGAGATCCACCTTCTGTCCGGCGAAGTTTGTGCTGATCTGTGCTGCTAACCCTGGGTCAGCCTGTGCGTTCTCTTCTAATACGGTAAGGTTCTTTCCTTCAACGATACCGTTCTCTGCAAGCCCCTCAAGGAAGCCTTCGCGGCAGTTGTCGAGAGAGCCGTGGACTGCGAACTGGTTGATGCCGATGGTGTAGGAACCGTCTGCAAGAGCTGTATCTGCTGCGTCTGCGGATTCAGACGTTGTTGTCTCTGCGGCAGCTTCTGTTGCTGTGGCTGTCGTTGTCTCAGCAGCTGTTGTGGTGGAAGCTGTGTTAGAAGAGCAGCCTGCAAGGAGTGCTGCGGTGAAGGTTGCTGCGATGATTGCTTTGATGGATTTTTTCATAATTTTGTTCTCCTCTTCTACTTTTGATAAAGATGTTTTGCAGCTGCGGCAGGTCCTGTTGCGGCGACCGCCGTTTTGCCGAGTAGTTGTTGGAGGTGTGGAGCGAAGGTTTTTGGGGATCGGGATGTTGTACGGTGCAGAGCACTTATTTTTGTATAAAAAAAATCCCAAGTATCAGATATCGATTTAGAATCTGATGCTTGAGACGAATTTCATATCCGCGGTGCCACTCAATTTGACCTTTCGGTCCGCTTTTTTCGTATACCAACATATACGCCGCTCTCTTAACGACTGCGGTAGCCGTCAGTCCATACTAAAATTCAGGACTGCCCTCGAAAGTCCATTCCATTTCCAGTGCAATACTGCAATCCCACCGCCTGCAGCTCTCTGTGAAAACACGATCGAAAATGTACTCCTCTTTCTCAACGGTTTTTCTTGTTTGGTTATGGGTATCATAGTACGAAAAGGATTGTTTGTCAAGAAGAACAATAAAAAAAGTTTGGAAACCTGCAAACTCCGCCGGACAGAAAGAAAAATGGTAATTTCTAAAAAAAATATAACATTTCAGAAACTTCCATAAATTCCATTGACTTTCAATGTTTCCTGATATAGGATAAATATCACACGAAATGACAGGGTGTCATCTCACGCAGATCTTCAGAAAACAAAGCATGTAAAAGGCAGAAAAAGTAACAGCAGAGGCTCGGATGCGATGAAAAGCTCTGCAGAAAAATGAAAATCAAGGAGGCAGACGTATGGGTACCAAAGACGGCGGAAAAAAGCCGAACCCGAATGATCTCAATTCATTTAAGGGATTTTTCTATTATATGATCATAATTCTGGTCATGACGGTCCTGTTAAACGGACTCGTATTCCCGTCCGCACTGAAAAGCCAGGTAAAGGAAGTTGGCTACAACGAGTTCCTGACCATGGTGGACAACGGACAGGTCGCACAGGTGGAAAAAGATGACACGAACGGCGAGATCGTATTCATCACAAAAGACAGCAATGAGAAACAGCAGATCTACAAGACAGGTCTCTGGGATGATCCGGATCTGACAGAACGGTTATACAGTAAGGGAGTGACCTTCGACAAGGTGATCCCGCGGAAGGAATCCGCTATCATGGCAGTCTTCACAAACTGGATCCTTCCATTCATGATCATGATCGGACTTGGACAGATCTTAAGCCGCAGCATGGCGAAGCGCATGGGCGGAAACGCGATGACATTTGGAAAATCGAATGCAAAGATCTACGCGGAGAGTGAGACCGGTGTTACATTCGCGGATGTCGCAGGTGAGGAGGAGGCGAAGGACGCCTTAAAGGAGATCGTTGATTTCCTTCATGATCCGAAAAAATATTCCGATATCGGTGCCACACTTCCGAAGGGCGCGCTCCTCGTAGGCCCTCCAGGAACAGGTAAAACATTACTTGCAAAGGCTGTTGCCGGTGAGGCGCATGTTCCGTTCTTCTCAATCTCCGGCTCTGAGTTTGTTGAGATGTTCGTCGGCATGGGTGCCGCGAAGGTCCGGGACCTCTTCAAGCAGGCAAATGAGAAAGCGCCGTGTATCGTCTTTATCGATGAGATCGATACCATCGGTAAAAAGCGTGACGGAAGCGGCATGGGCGGAAACGATGAGCGTGAGCAGACCTTAAACCAGCTTCTTACAGAGATGGACGGATTCGACGGACGAAAGGGTGTTGTGATCCTGGCGGCCACAAACCGTCCAGAGACCCTCGATAAGGCTCTTTTGAGACCGGGCCGTTTCGACAGAAGAATTCCGGTGGAACTCCCGGATCTCAAAGGCCGTGAGGCGATCCTGCGGGTACATGGAAAAGATGTCAAGATGGATGAGTCCGTTGACTTTAACGCCATCGCGAGAGCGACTGTCGGAGCCAGCGGTGCCGAGCTTGCGAACATTATCAACGAGGGCGCGCTCCGTGCCGTCCGCATGGGACGCCGCGTTGTATCCCAGGCTGACCTGGAGGAGAGCGTTGAGACTGTTATCGCCGGTTATCAGAAGAAGAATGCGTCCGTATCGGAAAATGAACGCCGGATCGTCGCTTATCACGAGATCGGCCACGCCCTCGTTGCAGCGTGCCAGAGCAATTCCGCTCCGGTACACAAGATCACGATCATACCGAGAACTTCCGGTGCTCTTGGCTATACGATGCAGGTGGAGGACGGTGAACGTCTTCTTATGAGCAAGGAGGAGGCACTTAACAAGATCGCAACCCTGACCGGCGGCCGTGCGGCGGAGGAATTTATGTTCCATTCCATCACGACCGGCGCCTCCAACGATATTGAGCAGGCCACAAAGCTTGCCCGCGCTATGGTGACCCGCTACGGTATGAGCGACCAGTTCGGTATGGTTGCCCTTGAGACCGTGACGAACCAGTACCTTGGCGGAGACACCTCCCTCGCATGCTCACCGGAGACAGCGAAAGCCATCGATGACGAGGTGATCGCTACCGTGAAGGCACAGTACGAGAAGGCAATGGGAATCTTAAGAGACCATGCAGCAAAATTAAACGAACTTGCCGGATATCTTCTCGAGAAGGAGACGATCACAGGGGAAGAATTTATGGAGATCCTGAACCGGTAAAAGCAGTATATCAGTGTGAGAAGACTCAGAGACCATGCAAAGTGGCTGCTCTGAGTCTTTTTTCGTTTTGGGAAAAGAATCAGTTACTTTTCATGGGTAGGAATTTTCTGAACTGAAAATTCCGTACAATACAGTGGTGGTAGTGGATTTTGCCGATTCGGAATGCGAAGCATCGGCAAAATCCTGTTACAGTGCGCGGGCAAGGAGTGCCCGTGTACTGTAACAAGAATCAGGCATCGGGCTGACGATGTAAAATCTCGATTGTGTATACCGGAAACCTATGTTAAAATGAGAGTGGAAATTTAGCTGTTGGGTTTAAAATACAAAATTAAAATGACCTGAAAAGAGGAATACCGACAGGAGGAACTACGGATGAAACAGAGATATTGTCCATACTGCGACCAGAAAATGACATCGGGTCTATACTGCAGCGGATGCAAAAGGATCGTGTGGCATCCATATGTACAGGATGTGGATTACTATTTAAATGAGAGACATCCGCGCCATGAGTCAAACTGCCTGTACCATGATGGCGGAAGCGAATACCCTGGAAGCAGCGCGTCCGGTACAGATCCGTACGCGGGCATATTTAAAGGGAATGGGACATCAACCAGAATACAGGGCGGAAAGAAAAAGACAAATCGGGAGAAGAAGACAGCGGAGCCATTCCAGAATATGGGAAACCGGATGACGGGACAGCGGAATGCGTTCGAACATATGAAGAGCCAGCTTGAACAGTACCGCAGCCAGGCAGATACCTGCCAGAGTGGAACTTACAGCAGCCAGTCCGCGAAGAACATCATGGACCGCGTAAACTCCGAGCGGGGACGGAAGAAGCCGTTTACCAGCATTCTGATCGTCGTGATCATCTGGCTGGTATTTTCCGTCGGCGGAAACCTGCTGTTTCTTATCACCCATGCGATCAGGGAATCGATCTACGGGATCGAGAACATCTTCGACTCGTCCAGCGGCGATCTCTGGTCCTCTGCAGATTCCAATGCCGTGGGGGTCCTTGGAGAGGGCGAGCTCTCCGACGAGGAGGTGCGGGCCATCGGAACAAACTGTACAAACTACGGTCACTATGACGCCCAGCTTGCGGATGTGACGGCCGCCCTGGACCGGCTCCTGCCGCAGTACGGATTTTCTGAGTGGTCGATGGAGGACACATACAGCTACAACTATGCTTCGGACGATATGAGCTGGTACAACACAGATCAGGCCTATTATCTGAGTCGTGACGGGGAGTATGTGGGAAGCATTACCATCTACGCTGACACGGCAACGGACGATCTCCATGGGATCGGTGCCTACAGCAGCAATGAGGAGGCCTTTTACCAGATCGTGGACGTGCTGGAAGCTGCATTTCAGGAATTCGGCTATCTGGATACGGATCTAAGCGGACAGGAGGTATATCAGGAACTGATCAATACCGAGGATATGATCGTTAGTAAGACAGATGACAGTGTCAACGGATTTACCACAGCTTATGGACCGGAGATTTTTGCAAGTAAAGAAAGCCCGTCAGGGGATGATTTTTATTCGATCCAGATGTATGCGCCGGGGTATTACACAAGCGTAGAGTAGAATGGTAAAAATTATATAGACTGATAAAAGATGTGCTGCAGGATCATCTGAAAGATTCTGCAGCACATCTTTTATTTACGTGAACAACGTCCAGGAAAACCTTGTAAAAAAGTGCTTGACAGATTGACAAACCCATGATAGTATGAAATGTGCACTATTGTGGTATCATGTGCATATGGTACCAGTATGCCCAAAATTGGCTATTGATTATAGAGAAAGAAAACAGGGGTGAAACGTCAAATGGAGAAAAGCAGAATGCGTCCGGTGCCGGCCGGCAAGAGCGTAAGAATGAGCTTCTCAAGACAGAAAGAAGTTCTTGAGATGCCGAACCTGATCGAGATCCAGAAGGATTCTTATCAGTGGTTCCTCGACGAGGGCCTGAAAGAGGTCTTTGACGATATCTCTCCGATCGCTGACTTTGCTGGACATCTGAGCCTGGAGTTTGTAGACTTCACGCTGTGCAAAGATGACATCAAATATACGATCGAAGAGTGCAAAGAGCGTGATGCGACTTACGCGGCACCTTTAAAGGTTAAGGTGAGACTCTGCAACAAAGATAAAGATGAAATCAATGAACATGAGATTTTCATGGGCGATCTGCCGTTAATGACAGATACCGGCTCCTTCGTTATTAACGGTGCCGAGCGTGTTATCGTCAGCCAGTTGGTACGTTCCCCAGGTATATATTATGGAATCGATCATGATAAGATCGGTAAGGAATTATACTCCTGTACCGTGATCCCGAACCGTGGAGCATGGTTAGAGTATGAGACCGATTCCAACGACGTGTTCTATGTCCGTGTAGACCGTACGAGAAAGGTCCCGGTTACAGTCCTGATTCGTGCGCTCGGATATGGAACAAACGCCGAGATCATCGATCTCTTCGGTGAAGAGCCGAAGCTTCTCGCAAGCTTTGGAAAAGATACATCCGACAACTATCAGGATGGTCTCCTTGAATTATATAAGAAGATCCGTCCGGGCGAGCCGCTGTCCGTTGACAGCGCTGAGAGCCTGTTAAATGGTATGTTCTTTGATCCGAGAAGATACGATCTCGCGAAGGTCGGCAGATACAAATTCAACAAGAAGCTCCACATGAAGAACCGTATCGTAGGACAGATTCCGTCTGAGGATATCGTCGATACATCTACAGGTGAAATCCTTGCCGAAGCAGGAAAGGCAATCACAAAGGACCAGGCGATCGCGATCCAGAACGCAGCAATCCCGTACGTATGGATCCAGACTGAGGAACGTGTAGAGAAGGTTCTCTCAAACCTCATGGTAGATCTTTCCGCATACGTAACATTTAATCCGGAAGAAGTAGGTATTACAGAATTAGTATACTACCCGGTATTAAAAGAGATTCTGGAAAAAGCAGGGGATGACGAGGAAGAGTTAAAAGCAGAACTCCACCGCAACATCCACGAGCTCGTTCCGAAGTGCATTACAAAGGAAGATATCCTTGCTTCCATCAACTACAATATGCACCTTGAGTACGGCATCGGCGTTAAGGATGATATCGACCACCTTGGAAACCGTCGTATCCGTGCAGTCGGCGAGCTGCTTCAGAACCAGTACCGCATCGGTCTTTCCAGAATGGAGCGTGTGGTACGCGAAAGAATGACAACACAGGACATCGACGGAATTACTCCGCAGTCCCTGATCAATATCAAACCGGTAACCGCAGCAGTGAAGGAGTTCTTCGGAAGCTCCCAGTTATCCCAGTTCATGGACCAGAACAACCCGTTATCCGAGCTTACGCATAAGAGACGTCTCTCCGCGTTAGGACCGGGCGGTCTGTCCAGAGAACGTGCGGGATTCGAGGTTCGAGATGTACACTACACCCACTATGGCCGTATGTGTCCGGTCGAGACTCCTGAGGGACCGAACATCGGTCTGATTAACTCCCTTGCAAGCTATGCGAAGGTAAACCAGTACGGCTTTGTTGAGGCTCCGTACCGTGTCGTAGATAAGACTGATCCGGCAAACCCGCGTGTTACCGATGAAGTCGTTTATATGACCGCGGACGAAGAGGATAACTACATCGTAGCACAGGCGAACGAGCCGCTCGATGAGGAAGGCCACTTCATCCACAACAACGTATCCGGTCGTTTCCGTGAGGAGACTTCCTCCTTCCAGAAGAGACAGATCGATTTAATGGACGTATCCCCGAGAATGGTATTCTCTGTCGCTACATCCATGATCCCGTTCTTACAGAACGATGACGCGAACCGTGCCCTGATGGGATCCAACATGCAGCGTCAGGCAGTACCGCTTCTTTCCACAGAAGCTCCGGTCGTTGGTACCGGTATCGAGGGCAAGGCTGCCGTTGACTCCGGTGTCTGCGTTGTTGCAAAGAATGCTGGCGTTGTTGAGCGCTCCGCGTCCAATGAGATCGTGATCAAGAGAGATTCTGACGGAAACCGCGATGTTTACCGCCTGATCAAATTCTCACGAAGCAACCAGTCCAACAGCTATAACCAGAAGCCGATCGTTTACAAGGGAGACCATGTAGAGAAGGGCGAGGTTATCGCAGACGGACCGTCCACAAAGGATGGAGAGATCGCACTTGGTAAGAACCCGCTGATCGGATTCATGACCTGGGAAGGTTACAACTACGAGGATGCGGTTCTCTTAAGCGAAAAACTCGTTATGAACGATGTATACACATCTGTTCATATTGAAGAATATGAATGCGAATCCCGTGACACCAAGTTAGGACCGGAAGAGATCACAAGAGATGTTCCGGGTGTTGGTGAGGACGCATTAAAAGACCTGGATGAGAGAGGAATCATCCGCATCGGCGCTGAGGTACGTGCCGGTGATATCTTAGTCGGAAAGGTAACTCCGAAGGGAGAAACTGAGCTGACTGCAGAAGAAAGACTTCTCCGCGCGATCTTCGGTGAGAAGGCAAGAGAAGTCCGCGATACATCCTTAAAGGTGCCGCACGGCGCTTACGGAACCATCATCGACGCAAAACTCTTCACAAGAGAGAACGGCGACGAGCTTGCTCCTGGCGTAAACGAGACAGTCCGCATCTACATCGCACAGAAACGTAAGATCTCTGTCGGTGATAAGATGGCCGGCCGTCATGGTAACAAGGGTGTTGTCTCCCGTGTACTTCCAGTAGAGGATATGCCGTTCCTTCCGAATGGCCGTCCGCTCGATATCGTATTAAACCCGTTAGGCGTGCCGTCCCGAATGAACATCGGACAGGTCCTCGAGATCCACTTAAGCCTTGCTGCAAAGGCACTCGGCTTTAACGTTTCCACACCGGTATTCGATGGCGCGGACGAGAACGATATCCAGGATACACTGGAGCTTGCAAATGATTATGTAAATATGGAATGGGATGCATTCCAGGAGAAGTATAAGGATATCCTTCGTCCGGATGCGATGGAATACCTCGGCGAGCACCTTGACCATCGTGCTCTCTGGAAAGGCGTTCCGATCAGCCGTACCGGTAAAGTACAGCTCCGCGACGGACGTACAGGTGAATACTTCGATGGTCCGACTACGATCGGACACATGCACTACCTGAAGCTGCATCACCTGGTTGATGATAAGATCCATGCCCGTTCCACAGGTCCATACGCACTGGTAACACAGCAGCCGTTAGGTGGTAAAGCACAGTTCGGCGGACAGCGTTTCGGTGAGATGGAGGTTTGGGCTCTTGAGGCTTACGGTGCGGCTTACACCCTTCAGGAGATCCTGACTGTGAAGTCCGATGATGTTGTAGGACGTGTAAAGACCTACGAGGCGATCATCAAGGGCGAGAACATTCCGGAGCCGGGTATTCCGGAGTCCTTCAAGGTACTCTTAAAAGAGTTACAGTCTCTCGGACTGGACGTAAGAGTGCTGCGTGACAACGGTGAAGAGGTCGATATGTCTGAGAACATCGACTACTCCGATACCAACTATGACCTTCGTTCCATCATCGAGGGAGACCGCCGCTACAACGATAAGGAAGACTTATCCGACTACGGATTCCAGAAGCAGGAATTCAAGGGCGACGAGCTTGTCAATGTGGAAGACGATGACTATACAAACGACGGTGCCAAAGACGACTATGTCGATGACGATTATACCGAGGATGACGACAAATAATTAGAAGGGAGTACCGTTCATGCCTGAGACAAATGAAACTTATCAGCCGATGACATTCGACGCGATCCGTATCGGACTTGCCTCTTCGGAAAAGATTCTGGAATGGTCCCATGGTGAGGTTAAGAAACCAGAGACCATCAACTACAGAACCTTAAAGCCGGAGAAAGACGGTCTGTACTGTGAGAGAATCTTTGGACCGACCAAGGACTGGGAGTGTCATTGTGGTAAATACAAGAAAATCAGATATAAAGGTGTTATCTGTGACCGCTGCGGCGTTGAGGTAACAAAATCCAGCGTCCGCCGTGAGCGTATCGGACACATTGCGCTTGCTGCTCCGGTATCCCATATCTGGTATTTTAAAGGTATTCCGAGCCGTATGGGCCTGATTCTGGATATCTCTCCGAGAGTCCTCGAGAAAGTCCTGTACTTTGCTTCCTATATCGTTCTGGATGCCGGAAACACCGGTCTTCAGTTAAAACAGGTCCTTTCTGAGAAAGAGTACCGTGATGCTGTTGAAAAGTATGGCTACGGCACATTCCGTGTGGGAATGGGTGCTGAGGCTGTTCAGGAACTTTTAAAGAATATCGATCTGGATAAGGACTCCGAAGAGCTTAGAAAAGCTCTTCAGGAGGCATCCGGCCAGAAGAGAGCGAGAATCATCAAACGTCTTGAGGTCGTAGATGCATTCCGCAGCTCCGGAAACAGACCGGAGTGGATGATCATGAATGTGATTCCGGTTATCCCGCCGGATATCCGTCCGATGGTTCAGCTTGACGGTGGACGTTTCGCGACATCCGACTTAAATGACTTATACAGAAGAATCATCAACCGTAACAACCGTCTTGCAAGACTTCTTGAGCTCGGTGCTCCGGATATTATCGTCCGCAACGAGAAGAGAATGCTTCAGGAGGCCGTTGATGCCCTGATCGATAACGGCAGACGCGGCAGACCGGTTACAGGTCCTGGAAACCGTGCATTAAAGTCCCTTTCCGATATGTTAAAGGGTAAACAGGGACGTTTCCGTCAGAACCTTCTCGGTAAGCGAGTTGACTATTCCGGACGTTCCGTTATCGTCGTTGGACCGGAACTTAAGATCTATCAGTGCGGTCTCCCGAAGGAGATGGCGATCGAGCTCTTCAAACCGTTCGTTATGAAGGAACTCGTTGCTAACGGAACCGCACATAACATCAAGAACGCGAAGAAGATGGTTGAGCGCCTCCAGACAGAGGTCTGGGACGTACTTGAGGATGTAATCAAAGAGCATCCGGTTATGTTAAACCGTGCTCCTACTCTTCACCGTCTTGGTATTCAGGCGTTCGAGCCGATCCTTGTAGAAGGTAAGGCGATCAAGCTTCATCCGCTCGTTTGTACCGCATTCAACGCGGACTTCGATGGAGACCAGATGGCGGTCCACCTTCCGCTTACCATGGAAGCTCAGGCAGAGTGCCGCTTCCTTCTTCTCTCCCCGAACAACCTGTTAAAGCCGTCTGATGGTGGTCCGGTAGCCGTTCCTTCCCAGGATATGGTTCTCGGTATCTACTATCTGACACAGGAGAGACCGGGCGCAAAGGGCGAGGGAATGTTCTTTAAGAGCCCGAACGAAGCACTTCTTGCATATGAGAACGGTGCCGTTACTCTTCACGCAAGAATCAAAGTCCGTGTGACAAAGACTCTTCCGGATGGAAGAACCATGACTGGTATCGTTGATACAACTGTCGGACGTATCCTCTTCAATGAGATCATCCCGCAGGATCTTGGATTTGTAGACAGAACGATCCCGGGCAACGAGTTAAAGCCGGAGATCGATTTCCTCGTAAAGAAGAAACAGTTAAAGCAGATCCTCGAGAAAGTCATCAATACACACGGAGCGATCCAGACAGCGATCACCCTGGACGATATCAAGGCGATCGGTTACAAGTACTCCACAAGAGCAGCTATGACCGTATCCATTTCCGATATGACTGTCCCGGCAACAAAGAAGCAGCTCCTCGCAGATGCAGAAGCTACCGTTGATCGTATCGCTAAGAACTTCCGCCGTGGTCTTATCACAGAGGAAGAGCGTTACAAAGAAGTTATCGATGTATGGAAAGCAACCGATGACCAGCTGACACATGACCTTCTGACAGGTCTTGATAAATACAACAACATCTTCATGATGGCGGACTCCGGAGCCCGTGGTTCCGATAAGCAGATCAAGCAGCTTGCCGGTATGCGAGGACTCATGGCGGATACGACCGGTCACACGATCGAACTCCCGATCAAGTCCAACTTCCGTGAAGGTCTTGACGTACTTGAGTACTTCATCTCCGCACATGGTGCGAGAAAAGGTATGTCCGATACCGCTCTTCGTACAGCCGACTCCGGTTACCTGACAAGACGTCTTGTTGACGTATCCCAGGACCTTATCATCCGTGAGACAGACTGCTGTGAAAGCAAGGGAACGATCCCGTACATGGAGATCGAGGGCTTTACGGACGGTAAAGAGACCATCGAGACGCTGCAGGAGAGATTGACAGGCAGATATATCGCTGAGACGATCACAGATCCGGATACCGGAGAAGTTGTTGTCAAGGCAAACCATATGTGTACACCGAAACGTGCCGCAGCCGTTATCAAGGTTCTTGAGAAGCTCGGCAGAAATACTGTTAAGATCCGTACAGTCCTGACATGTAAGTGCCATATCGGCGTCTGCTCCAAGTGCTACGGCGCAAACATGGCGACAGGCCAGCCGGTACAGGTCGGAGAGGCTGTTGGTATCATTGCCGCACAGTCCATCGGTGAGCCGGGTACACAGCTGACCATGCGTACATTCCACTCCGGCGGTGTTGCCGGCGGCGATATCACACAGGGTCTTCCCCGTGTCGAGGAGCTTTTCGAGGCCAGACGCCCGAAGGGACTTGCGATCATCGCTGAATTCGGTGGTGTTGTTACAATTAAAGATACAAAGAAAAAACGTGAGATCATCGTTACGGACCAGGAGACAGGAAACTCCAAGACTTATCTGATCCCCTATGGTTCCAGAATCAAAGTTGCGGACGGACAGGTTCTCGAGGCCGGCGACGTTCTTACAGAGGGTAGCATCAACCCGCACGACCTGTTGAAGGTTAAGGGCGTTCGTGCCGTACAGGATTACATGATCCGTGAGGTACAGCGTGTTTACCGCTTACAGGGTGTAGAGATCAACGATAAGCATATCGAGATGATCGTGCGTCAGATGTTAAAGAAGATCCGTGTCGAGGAGAGCGGCGATTCCGACGTTCTTCCGGGCGTATCCATGGATGTTCTTGATTTCAACGAGATGAACGAGGAGCTCATCGCTGCAGGCAAACAGCCGGCAGAGGGCAAACAGGTCATGCTCGGTATTACAAAAGCATCCCTTGCAACCGATTCCTTCTTATCTGCCGCATCCTTCCAGGAGACCACAAAGGTTCTTACTGAGGCAGCGATCAACGGTAAGGTCGATCACCTGATCGGTCTGAAAGAGAATGTTATTATCGGTAAGCTGATCCCGGCTGGTACCGGAATGAAGCGTTACCGCAATATCAAGCTCAGCACAGGCGAGATCGAGGATAAGATCCAGGAGCAGGAAGCACCGGCTGCTGAAGAGCCGCAGGAGGAGACGGATGCTCCGCTTGAGGAAGCAGATAAAATCATTCTCAACGAGGATGATACACAGGATGTCGATGAGTGATCGGTATTTTGACAAATAAATATATCGGAAAGCTTTCTGGAAGCAGGAACTTTTTCGTATGCTGAGGCATATAAGAACAGCGAGGAGAACATGAAAGATCATGTTTTTCCTCGCTGTTTGAGTATACAGATGGTTAGAAGAAAGCAACTTGTAGCGATTCGGCGGGCCGATGGGCTTTCTGTGCTGAATGTGAGAAGACCTGAATTACAATTTCTTGATTTTTGGCTTGGCGCGGCAAGTGTGCGGACCGATGGAGGTGTTTTACATGATTACGATACTGTCCGGCTTATTTATTAAAAACAGGGATCAATTCGGGGACAGCGATGTGCGCCGTGCCTACGGCATGCTCTGCAGTATTGTGGGCATCGCGCTCAATGTTTTTCTGTTTGCCGGAAAATATCTGGCGGGTGTGATCAGTGGATCCATCGCTATTACGGCGGATGCATTCAATAACCTGTCAGATGCAGGATCATCCTTTATCTCTCTTGTGGGATTTAAATTTTCCGGTATGAAGGCTGACGCGGACCACCCCTTTGGACACGGGCGCATCGAGTATGTCTCCGGATTTGGAGTTTCCATGGTCATCATTCTCATGGGGGTCGAGCTTTTCAAAACTTCCATAGAGAAGATCTTTCATCCAGAGCCGGTGGAGACAGGTGCCCTGGCGGTAGGGATCCTTGTGGTCTCCATCTGTGTAAAGGGATACATGTGCTTTTACAACCGGGCAGTCGGCAAAAAGATCCAGTCGGAGACCATGAAAGCGACGGCTATGGACAGTATGAGCGATTCCATCGCGACAACGGCGGTTCTGATCTCCATGGCGGTGGCCCATGTGACAGGAATTAGTATCGATGGATGGTGCGGCTGCCTTGTGGCATGCTTTGTATTGTATGCCGGATTTAGCGCGGCGAAGGATACCCTGAATCCGCTTCTCGGAGAACCGCCTTCCAGAGAATTTGTAAATGAGATCAGGACGATCGTTATGGCTCATCCTGAGATCCTTGGGATCCATGATCTAGTGGTCCACGATTACGGCCCGGGGAGACGCATGATCTCCCTCCACGGGGAAGTGTCAGGGTATTGCGATATCTTTGAGATCCACGACGTGATCGATCGGATCGAGAAGGAATTGAAGGAAAAACTTGGCTGTGAGGCCGTGATCCACATGGATCCGATCGTGGTGAATAACGAGGCGATCAATGAGACAAAAAAGGAAGTTGTTGACATGATCAACGAACATTTTCCGGGCGTCACCATCCATGATTTCCGCATGGTCAAGGGGACGACTCATACGAACCTGATTTTCGACGCGGTGGTTCCATTCCAGTATGGGAAAACGAACGAAGAGGTAAAACAGGGGATCGCGAACCTGATCTCAGAGAAATGGGATAGTTATTACGCAGTGATACAGGCAGAGCAGTCATATCTGGAATAAAGAAAAGAGATTGAATCCGGCAGAGCGTGCAGAAGCGCTTTGCCGGATTTTTGCAGTTAAAGAAAACGTAAGAAGTCTACAGCAAAAATGGTTTGCGATTGCATGGTTGAACTGCTATACTTGAGATATGGAACTCACGGAAGTATATGAACAGATGGGTGACAGAACAGGCGCTCCGGCATCTGGAAACTTGTGCAGATGACCGATGCGGTTGTTGAATTTTAAGGAGGTCTCTCTTATGAAAAAGTGGAAAATGATCCTTACTGCAGCGATGCCGTTAGCAATGGCACTGTCCTTCCCAGCATTCGCGGGCGAATGGCACGAGGATATGAACGGCTGGTGGTATGAGAACGATGACGGTTCCTACTGCCGGAACGGCTGGGACTGGATCGATGGTGATCATGATGGCTGGGCACAGTGCTATTATTTCGGAAATTCCGGTTATCTGCAGATGAATGCCGGATATGCGCAGACAAATACGAGTCATGCGGACGGATATGAGATCGATAAAAATGGTGCCTGGAGCGTAAATGGTGTTACCCAGGTAAAGGCAGTTCCGATCGCTGTCGCGGAGAACGATCCGGAGGCGCTGAAGGTCTATGAGGAAGCACAGCAGCTTAGCGAGTCTCTCCCGAGCGCGAATATCGATGTGGACTATACGATCACCATGTCTTATCTCGGACAGGATATTGATATGTCCATGAATATGAAGCTGATGATGAAAGAGGACGCGAACGGAGACATGCAGTTTGTATGCAAGGGTACCGCGGATACGCTTGGAACCGCAGTGCCGATCGATATGTTCTACACAGACGGATACATGTATGTGAACACTATGGGCATCAAGTACAGGCAAGCCATGGATCTGGAAGCTGCGAAAGCTCAGGCCACACAGATCAACATGGATCTGGATACGGATGTTGTCAAAGGCTTGAGAATGTATACAAGCGGTGACACAAGGAAACTTGCATTTACTATTGATGACCAGAAGATCAACGAGGTCCTGACCGCAGTTACCAGCGCGACCGCAGAGACCTACGAGGAGCTTGGGGTCACTCTGGACATGAAGATCAATGAGTCAAACGGCGAGATGACGGTCAACAAAGATGGCTATTGCGAGGCTATGAAGATGTTTATGGACTACGGAATGAGTGTCACAGATCATACAACATCCGAAGCTGATGAGATGAACTATAAGATGGATATCAATATGACATATAAGAATCCGGGCAAGGAAGTTTATTTTGAGATCCCATCTACAGATGGCTACGAAGATATTGCTGTGGCTTATGTGGCAGATGCGGAATAGGGGCAGTAGAATCGGAACCGGTCTGGCTCGTTAAAAAGTGAAGTGTAAATGGCGCTGGTTTGCGTATGGCTGAGAGGTCATGGCAGATCAGCGCCTTTTTGTGCCACAGGAAATCCCTGTTCACAGATGGAAGCGGCAGGCTTTGCAGAAATGGAGTTTCAACTGTAATGAGATCTGCCCGTTACTGCGTCTGAGAGAATAGCAGATTGGAGCATCTCTCATATATTAAGATAGAAGAAACAGGACAAAGAGGGGGAGATTATGGTATCCATCAGCCTATGCATGATCGTGCGCAATGAGGAAAAGGTTCTCGGAAGATGCCTGGCCTGCGTGCAGGGATTTGCGGATGAGATCATAATTGTGGACACGGGATCTACGGACCGGACGAAGGAGATCGCATTTTCTTTTACGGACAAGGTTTATGATTTTAAATGGAAGGATGACTTTGCTGCGGCGAGAAATTTCGCGTTTTCCAAGGGAACGGGGGATTACCTGTTCTGGCTGGATGCAGATGATGTGGTAAGGCAGGAGGAACGGAGAAAATTAATGGATCTTAAGAGACGGCTGGATGACGAACGGCCGGATGTGGTGATGTTGAAATACGCGGTTGGATATGACGGGGATGGCGCACCGTCATTTTTCTTTTATAGAGAACGTCTTTTAAGGCGGTGCGGAAAAGCCGTATGGAAAGGGCGCATCCATGAG
This sequence comes from Clostridium sp. MCC328, assembly GCF_018785465.1. Classification (NCBI taxonomy): domain Bacteria; kingdom Bacillati; phylum Bacillota; class Clostridia; order Eubacteriales; family Clostridiaceae; genus Clostridium; species Clostridium sp. MCC328. The sequence continues at coordinate 1,360 of NZ_WQPW01000102.1, read as the reverse complement.
GCGGTGGAACCCTTTGGAAAAGTAGTGCGGGAAGATATCATGATCGAGCACCGGAAAGTGGGGACAGGGGATCCGGACAGGAATCTTCGGATATTTGAGCAGATGCTCCGGGAGAAGGGGAAATTATCTCCGCGGGATCAGTATTATTATGGAAAGGAATTATATTATCACAGAAGATACCGGGATGCTGCTTCCGTATTTTCGGAATATCTGGAACTGCCGGATGGCTGGCGGGAAGACCGGGTGGATGCCTGCAGGCATGGGGCGTACTGTATGTACCGGATCGGGGACCGGGACCGGGGACTAAAGTTTCTGCTTTCCGGACTTTCTGAGGGGATCCCGAAGCCGGAGCTCTGCTGTGATCTCGGATGGTGGTTCTTCTCGGCCGGGCGCTATCGCGACGCAATTTTCTGGTACGGGCAGGCAGTTCAGGCCGGAAAGTTGACAGGGGAGGACGGTTTTGTGATGCCGGAGTGCCGGGGATATATTCCGTATCTTCAGATGTGTGTCTGCTATGACAGGCTCGGGGAATGGAAGATGGCGGAGCGGTATAATGAGCTGGCGGAGAGGTGCCGGCCGGGGACGGAGACATGCCAGTTAAACAGGAAATATTTTGAGAAAAGAAAAGAGCAGCAAATTGAATGGATCCAGTGAGGTGACAGCCGGAGTTTTGGACAAAAAATCGCAGAAGTAGCAGTTTCGGACGGGCAGCATAGATTATAGTAAGCGAACAACCTGTATGGGATGTCCGCAAGGAAAATATGCTGAAAGGAGAATTGGTTATGCGTAATTGTGGATATGGTTTCTGGGAGAACGAGGACTGCAGAGCAGAGAGCTGCCGGGGCGGAGACGAGAGAGGACACTGGGATGGGAACTGTTGCTGCGGCCGGGACGGAACGCAGGGCTGTGGCGGAGATGGAAGAGGTGGCTGCGGTGAAAATTGTGGCTGCGGAGGAAACAGAAGAGGCGGCTGTGGCGGAAATTGCGGAAGCGGCTGGGGATATGGCTGGAGACACGGAACCTGCTGCTGCCGGGGACCGCAGGGGCCGAGAGGCCCTCAGGGATGCCCGGGTCCGGAAGGACCGAGAGGTCCACAGGGGTTTCCGGGATTTGACGGAGCGCCGGGAGCGACAGGTCCGATGGGCCCGATGGGCCCGATGGGTCCGATGGGTCCGATGGGCCCGATGGGTCCGGCAGGAGCGCCGGGAGCGACAGGTCCGATGGGCCCGATGGGTCCGGCAGGAGCGCCGGGAGCGACAGGTCCGATGGGCCCGATAGGTCCGGCAGGAGCGCCGGGAGCGACAGGTCCGATGGGCCCGATGGGTCCGGCAGGAGCAGTGGGAGCGACAGGTCCGATGGG
>NZ_WQPW01000101.1:0-982 GCF_018785465.1 Clostridium sp. MCC328 | reverse complement strand
AATCGAGTAGGAGGCGGTGGCTAACCGCCGTCCTCTCACAGCACCGTACGTACCGTTCGGTATACGGCGCTTTCAATAGTTGACGTGCACAGACTGGTAGGCTGTGGCTAAATCATAATAGCCACTGTTTATCAGTCTTTCTTTATTCAGCGCCCAAATCACAGCTTTGTTATTACTGATATACCAATACTTTCTGCGACTGTTTGCTATTGTTGCCGCATAGTGTTCTGGAATTCCCAGCTTGACTAGATTTTTATATTTCGTTCTAGGTTTCTTCCACTGTTTCCATATACACATACGTATTCTGTGATAGAGCCATCCGTTAATGTCATCTATGTTGTTCTTCATACTTGCAATTCCGTAGTAGTTAAGCCATCCCCTCGCATACACCTTGATTTTCTCAAGGCTTGGCTTGATTGACTGACATCGCTTACGGGAAGATAACTCCTTCAGTCTAGACTTAAACTTCTTCCATGACTTCGGATGAACTCGGACATAAATGCCTTTTCCATTCCTTCCCAATGCAAAGCCAAGGAATTTAAAATTTCGGATTGCAAACACGCTGACAGTACGGCTCTTTTCTCGGTTGACTGTAAGTTTCAGCCTCTCCTCAAGATATTTTGTACTGCTTTCCAAGAGTCTCTCTGATGCTCGCTTGCTCTTTGCAAGAAGCACGATGTCATCTGCATATCTTATGCATGGAACACCTCTTTTCAGGAATTCCTGGTCGAACTCATTGAGATAGACATTTGCAAGCAATGGTGATAGATTTCCACCTTGTGGTGAGCCTTCCTCTGTGTCGATGACCACTCCATTTTCCATTACACCGCTTTTCAGATAGCGCTTTATCAGTTGCACTACTCTTTCATCCTTGACATTCTTACGAAGAATGTTAATGAGGATTTCGTGATTTAGAGTATCGAAGTATTTTGATAAATCAAGAACTACAGCAAATGTATAGCCTTGTTCTGCATACTCTTTG
>NZ_WQPW01000009.1:0-50961 GCF_018785465.1 Clostridium sp. MCC328 | reverse complement strand
TACTACCAATCTCTGGGCCTGGCTGCATAGGAAATGATATCTTTGAGATAAATGTGTCAACCAATATTGACAATATCATATCAATACAACGGAAGTGATTTGCTGTTTCAATCACATCGTCCACATTCAGCACTTCTTTTTCTACACCAATGGTATTGGTTTCAAAGATGTATCTGGTCTGATCATGGGTCAAACGGCTGCCCTCGATATGATTGGAGTTATATGTTAAATCAATCTGTGTCTTATGGTAAATGCCTCCGGAATACTTACTTACCTTCTGCTCCTGCAAAATATCCAGCAAGGTAATCGGCTGTTCTTTCTTTTTATTGGAACGCTCCGGCTTCTCTGCATTTTCGGGAATATTCCAAGTCTTGCCGTTAAGAAACACACCGTCTACTCGTCCTTGAGCGCAGTAATTTCGAACGCTTCGTTCCGACACATTCCATTTTTTCGCTATTTCATTAACTGAACGATATTGCATCCATATCCCTCCACTTTTCTAACGCTAAATCAAGTTAATCCTTTGTGTCCGTCAAATTTTCCATCTTAAACACATAATAACCTTCATAGTAATAACTGTGATCAATACCCTTCATATAAATTTCTCGATCATTTACATGATCCGTAAGTGCATTTTTCAGAAGAAACTTTATTTCGATATCTTTGATAGGACTTCGCTCCATGGCAAGCAGATAATCTTCTTTATCCACCTTGCTCCAGTCAACCACATAGCCGATTTCTTTTTTCAACATCAAGTCAAGCCATATTCTTGTACTTCTCCCATTTCCCTCTCGGAACGGATGAGCCACGTTCATTTCAACATATTTTTCGACAATTTCATCAAAAGTTGACTGTGGCATTTTGTCTATATTCTGTAACGCTGTTTCCAAATACATCAGCGGAGCAAATCTAAAATTTCCTTTTGAAATATTAACCTTTCGTAATTTACCGGCAAAATCATAAATCTCATCAAAAAGACATTGATGGATCATCGCAAGACTTTTATAAGTTCCTGGTTCTAATGTCTCAAAAAAGCCACTTTCAAACATTTCAAGCGCTTTTTGCTTACTGATTCTTTCTTCCATTCTTGCTAATTCTGTAGAATCTGTAATACCTAATTTATTTTCAAGCATAGTTTCCCTCACATTCTTCATGCGATCACTTTTCCAGTCACAAATCTATTTTTATAAGTATACCATAATATCGGCAATAAATCTATTTTATTATGAAATATTCAACTTTTATTTTGCCGTATTTAATAGTTCTTCCTTCCTATTAACATAAAAAATGGCAAAGTGCTTATCGACAACATTTCACCGTTGGATGTTGGTAAATAAAATATCCTATAAATACGATTGGTGTGAAAATTCCCCTCATCCTGTTTTTATTTCTCACAAACTATGATACAATCATTAGAAATAGCCGACAAAATCCAAGGAGGAAATCAACGTGGAGAAAAAACGGATTCGGGACTTTGGAATCGTACCCGGAAGAGTGAAAACAGGAAAAAGAAATACGATTACGGATGTACCTGGTGTACTGGTAGGACACTGTACTGTGAACACAGAAGAAAATCATACCGGTGTGACCGTGATCATCCCTGGACCGGACAATGCATTTGCAAATCACTATACGGCGGCAGCCTATGTCCACAATGGATTTGGGAAAAGTGCCGGTCTGGTACAGGTAGAAGAGCTTGGGACCCTTGAAACGCCGATCGCCCTTACAAATACGTTAAATGTCGGAAAGGTTTGGGATGCACTTGCCGGTATCGTGATCGAGCAGTGCCAGAATGATGGGCTGGAACCCATGAGCATCAATCCGGTCGTTGGCGAGTGCAATGACTGCCGGATCAACCAGATCCAGAAACGTGCAGTTGGTGAAAAAGAAGTGCGGCAGGCTTTTGCGGTCGCTGCCGAGGAGTTCGAAGAAGGGGATGTCGGCGCCGGCGCCGGTACCATCTGCTACGGCATGAAGGGCGGAATCGGATCTGCGTCCCGCGTGATCTGTATTGGTGAAAAGGAATACACCATCGGCGTTCTGGTTCAGTCAAACTTTGGTGCAACCGAAGACTTTGTGCTGAACGGAGAAGCTGTTGGTCCAAAAATTCTGGAATGGAAGCAGGAAAAGAATGATATGGCTGCATCCGAAGAAGACAAAGGTTCGATCATGAGCATTCTGGCTACCGATCTCCCATTGACAAGCCGTCAGCTCAAACGGATTCTGAAAAGAACAGGGGTCGGCATCGCACGAACCGGCGGTTATACAGGACATGGAAGCGGAGAAGTCATGATCGGCTTTACAACCGCAAATCGGATCCCATCCGGTCGCGAGGAGGAGCTTCTCCAGTTATCAGCAATTCCGGAGCATGTGATCAACCGGGCTTTTCTCGCTGCGGCGGAAGCCGAACAGGAAGCGATCTTAAATTCCATGACGGCAGCAAAACAGACACGCGGAAGAGAGGGAGAGCTGTATTACAGTCTTGCAGAATATCTTAACGACAGGGAAGCCTGAACCTCAAAATAGACTTGAAGCACCATTTCCGGCAATATCACCGGTTCTGGTGCTTCTTTCATTCTAAATGCCCAGCGATAACCTCTGTTCAGAATCAGTCCATTGGGCGATATCTACACTCTTTCACAAGCAATCATACTTCGCCGACTTCCCCTTCGCCTTCTCCACCGGATACTTTCTCTCGTTCATCCCCATCTTCATATTCACGATCTCATCCGCGTCAAGTCCCAGCTTGTCCAAAAGGTTCTGGGAGTATACGATCACATCCGCCAGCTCCTCTTTTACATGCTGCAGGTCATACTCCTCATCGTTCCACTGGAAGCACTCCAGGAGTTCTGCTGCCTCGATGACGATGGATTTCGCAAGGTTCGCGGCAGAATGGAACTGCTCCCAGTCGCGGTCATCGGTGAATTTGCGGATTCTGTCTATGGTTTCCTGTTTCATAAAAATTTCCTCTTTTCCAGTAAATGATCTCATTTCAGTTGTGTTCTGAGCATGAGCAGATAAGCCACTCCCATCCTGCTCCTATCTGCCGCTTATTACTTCCATTCCTTCCACACCTCCGGCTGATACCCCAGTGTGGACTGTTTCCCGTTTCTTACAACCGGCGTCCTGATCACGGACGGATTTTCCAGAATCTTCTCTAACTTATCCTCATCCGCGATATACTTGATCAGTGCAAGCGTATCCTTATCTTTTCCATCCCAGTTGACCATATTTTCGATTCCGCCGTTGACCTCTGCAACTGAACGAAACTCGCCTTTGCTCATTCCCTTCTCTTTCATGTCAATAAACTGGTATTTGATACCGCGCTCTTTAAAAAAACGCTCCGCCTTCTTTGTATCATTGCACTTTTTTGTGCCAAAAATCTGTATGTTCAAAACATTCTTACTCCTTTTCTGTCCTGGAAATATGCCCTGGCTATTACTCCTCCATCATCTCAAACAAACTCATCTGCTCCATCTTAAACTCCGACAATACCATCCGTTTCGTCTCCTCACCCTTCATATGGGTCACATCCACTCTCTGTACCCCATTCCGAATACTGGATTCGACAAGCTTTAATACGTAGATATTGTCAAACCGGTTGTAAATGGAATCGCCGCCTAAGCCGGAAAGACAGATCAGCTGCGTGTTTGTCTTTTTTGCCATCTCGATCAGGGGTTTTAAGAGATGCTCCGCATTTGTCTGGGCAAACGGGTTGTCCATGATCAGGACTTTCCCTTCCTCACCGGAGGTAAAGAGATCCGTCTCATCGCGCCGCATGTAGCTTAAAAGGCAGGTCAATATAACAAAGGCAGACAAAAATCCTTCGCCGCCGGAGTTGGCGGATACCTCGGACCAGGAGATCGGCACTTCGCGCTCCGCCTCGATCTTGTACAGCCGGATCTTCACGTTCTGGATTCCTGCAACATCATCGTACAGCTTTCTGGTGGTGATCACTCTTCCCAGAAACTCTGTCAGGTTTCCATTTTTTTCGATCGTCTCGATTCCAAGCTTCACGATATTTTCAAAATAGTCATGCAGCTTCAGCCGGAAGTGCTCTTTCTCCGTCTCCCAGTCAGGCACCTGGATCCGAAGCATTTTCAGACTTCTTCCTCTCACAGAGATCGTAGAGTTCTTATCGATCATGCCGATATTCGCATTGATCTGCTCAACGTATTCCAGAAACATCATTTCCAGATTTTTCTGTTCGTCATCGATATGAGCGAGATCGATCTTCAGTTTTTCCAGCTGATTTTCATACGCCTGCCGGTTCATTTCAAACTGCCTGAACAGATTCCGCGGGCTGGCTGTCTGGGAGAGCAGGCTGTCGAAAGTCTTTTTAAAGTAATCATCCGCATACGTTTTTCCGGACGCGATCACGCGGATCAGCTCAGACACGTCACCCCTGCACCGGTCCAGTGCCTTGGAACTCTCCGTGATCTTCCTGCGGATCTCCTTCTGGTATCCTTTTATGACATCCATTTCCTCATTCCGCACATCCGGGACCCGCTCCTGAATGGACAAAAGAATTTTATTCTCTCCGGTTTCCGAATGCGCGTCAGCCCCACTCTCTGGAATCAGACTATCTGACGCGATCGAACTCTCCACAGACATCCGTTCATCTGCAGAACTCAGACCATCTCCAGAAATCAACTCTGCAGGAATCGGCTCATCCACATATTCCTCCACGCCTGCCTCCTGCGAAGCTATCTGTATATTTCTCTCCCGAAGCTGACTCAATTTCTTCTGATGTGCCGCAAGCTCATATTCCTTGAGATTCAGACGTTTTTCGAATTCCGTATCTGTGATCGTCTTTCTCTCTGCCGGCTGCTCATATCCGGTTTCCTTTTTCAGATTCTTCATATAGAGCGTGATCGTTGTTGTCAGCGCGCCTTCTTTTCTTCCAAGAGCAGTATTTTCTTCGTTCGCTTTATTAAGTTCCCTCTCCGTCTGCTTTTTCTGCCGCTTCCATGCGTCATACTGTTCTTCCGTACACACGAGACTCTGGTATTCTTTCTCCGGGATCTGACTGTCCTCATTTTTCTTTTTGAGCTCTGTCCTCTTCCCGCTGATTCTTCCGATCCAGTCCGTCTGTGACTTTCGAAGCTCTTCCACACTGTCCGATATCACCTTCGTCAGCGCATAGTATCTCGCTTCCAGCTCTTCCGAGGTCATCTGCGTCAAAGAAGACAGATCCCTGTTCTCCGCTGTTCTCGCGATCTCTTCAAATTCCGCCTGTTTCTTCTCCTCGCGGTCGATCTTCTCCGCAAATTCCTTCACCAGTGCCCTAAGTCCCATCTCCTGTTCCCGGAGTTCACCCAGACGCACGGAAAGCGCTGTCTGCTTCTCCGTAAGTTCACGATTCTCCTTTTTCAGACGTTCCAGACTTGTCCGGTCCGTCTCATACTGATCATATTTTTTGAGGAGGATCTCAAACTGTACGTCCATTCTCTTTAAGCCATCGATCTGTTCCTTTACCGTATCCGCAAGCGTTTCGATCTCTTTTTTCTCCTCTTCCAGCCTGCTCTGCTCCCGATAGATCTCTTCCAGACGTCCTTTTACGGCTGTCCTCTCATCCTTCAGACGATTGATCTCTTTTTCTGTCTGCTGACAGAGAGCCGTGCTGAACGTCTGATTTTCAACCACACTCCGGTAGCTTCTGTAGGTCTCAAGATCGGCGTCCTTGTCCTCCACCGCCTTTTTCAGATCTTCGATCTCCCGGCGGATCTTCCCCAGAATCTTTTCCAGCTCCTCCCGGTCAAGAAGATGTGTGTTGAACATGACATAAAAATGTACATTCCCATAAGCCGCAAATCTGGAATCTACATGTTCCTGCTCCTGTTCCAGCTCTTCCTTCACAATGATCGGAATCGGGAAGCTTGTATATAATTCCTCCCCGTTCTTTTGAAATCGCTCAAGGAACGACCGTTCCATCAGGATCGAGTAGGGAATAAACGGATTCTTCTTCACAAGTTCGGCATTTTCTTCGGCTGTCCTGCCATTTTTTGAGAGCCATTCCATTCCGTATACAAGGTCGATCCCGTTCTGCTCCATATAAGTCCTGATGTTTTCCGGAAGCTCCGTGATCTTTCCCTCTTTTAACTGTCTGAAATGTTTTTCCTGATCCCCCTTTTTCCGAATCAGTCTGCTTCTCGCGACATCTAATTCCCTGATCTTTCCGTCAAGCTGATCCAGGATCAGATCTCTTCTGTCAAGATGTTCTTCGTCCACATTGGCATATTTCATGATCCGCAGACGTTCCGTTTTTTGTCTTTCCAGATCTGCAAGTTTCTCAGAAACATGGTCGAACTTATGGGCAATGTCATTTAACGTCACAGTTCCGTCCGAAGCTTCCTGCGAAAGCTTTTTCCGGGTCTGTTCCTGTTCCATAAGTTTCCGGGCGTATTTCACCGACTTATTTTTCTTCTCCTGCAGTCCCGCATCGATCTCCTTCCGGAAAATCTCCAGCGCTCCATCTTCATAAAGCCCAAGGAGATTTCTCCTGAGGTCGGCGCCAAACTCCCTGTTAAAGGAGTCTTCCACCTCATCATAGCTCCTGACTCTGCTCTCTTTCGCTCCAATATCTCCGCTTAATTTCCGGATCTCCCGCTCCTTCTCGTCCCGCTCCCGTTGTGCATTTTCCCGGGCTCTTTCCGTTTCCGCAAGTGTTTCCTCCTCCGACTGTCTCTGATCCTTCAGCTTTTTGGCATTTTCCGAGTACAGTGCATATAACCGGCATCCGATCTTCTCGATCTCATCCTTCGATTCTTCCGTCTTCTGCAAGAGCACCTGAAGCTTCGCATCCACCTCCGCCTTCTGGCGTTCAAAGTCCTTTAATTCCAGATAGATCTTATGAAGATCATATGTATCGATCTTCCGCAGCAGATGATTTTTCAGAGAAGTGAGTCTTGTGATCTCGATCTCCTGCTGCGCTCTCTGTGAAAGGATCTCCGTTTTCTGGTCCTCACTGAGATAGATCTGGTAGGAGAGCTGTTCATAAACGATCTGTCTCTGCTCTCTCTCGATCTGTTCGAACTTCTCCTGACCGGCAGCAATCTCTGTCTGCAGCCGATCCAGTTCTTTCCGGAGCGATTTCGCATAGAGGATTATCTCTGTTCTTAGGTTCACAGCGTCCCGGTCTTTCTGCGCATAATCATCAATCATATTTTTCAGCGGTTTCGTGTCCTCAAAATACTGTTCAATGATCCCCTTGCGGCGGATCTTCGACTGATTGCTCCGGTACTGTTCAATAAACTGGAATGCCAGCTTCCGGAACTCGTCGATCTTATTCTTTTCCTGATTTAATTTATCCTCGATGGGACGCAGAAACCAGTTTTCCACCAGATCCTTTTCATCCTTTGCGTTCTGGAACAGTTCCGAAAGCCCGGACTCCTTCTGGTTTACCTTCCGGATAATGCTCTCCCATTCCTTATTGTTGATCTGATACTGGCGGAGTGTGGAAAAATACTGGCGTCTCCCGTACTGGCTCGCCATATCATACAGGCGGAAATTCCCCGGCTCACTCCTGCTGATCTCTTCCAGAAGATTTTTGCATTCTCCGAAGCCCTTCAGGATCTTTTTATTTCCATCCTGTCGAATGATCGGAAGATTGTCAAGGTCATATTTACAGCCATTCGAATAGCTCCCGGTAAATGTGTACATTTCCAACTCTTCCGTGTCATTATCTTCCTTCTGGTTTTTCCGCACCATCATCCCCGCCAGAAAACGATCGATTCCATTGTCAAGGATCCATTCCGTCATGAGGAACGTCGGACGGTTCGTCGTAAAATAACTCTTAAACGGCCGATCTCCGAAATCCCGATATGTCCGGTTCACAAAAAGACTCACGATCATCTGCACCAGTACGCTTTTCCCACCGCCGTTGCGCAGGGAGATCAGCGTATTCTGACCACCGAGATCAAAGGTTTCGTCGTCGATCTTTATGGTATTATTATTGTAATTCAGGTTTAAAATCCGGATCCGCGATATCTTACTCATGTGTCTCCCCCAATGTCTCCATGATCCTTGCGTAATTTTCCTTGTTCAGGATCTTGTATTCCATAATGTTGTCGAGTTTTGCTGTGGTCTTGATCATCTCATCTTCCGGGATAAAGATGATCAGCCCCTGCCGGTCCAAAAAATTACAGATAATGCTCACATATCCTTCCTTCGTATACTTTGACCGGCTGCCTGCCTCCACACTCTTTAACGATTCATAAGCTTCACTCATGCTCTTATAATCCAGAACAGTTTCGTACATCTCGGTGTAAAGATTTGTTCCATCCTGCTCTCTCTCCTGTTCAAGCGCGAGTCCCGCCTTCAACCGCTCCGACACGATATTCTGCAGCTCTCCGAGTTTCAGGAATTCTCTGGATTTGCTGGTGCTTCCCTGCCCGTCATAGAATTCTGCAAGCAGCGTCAGGATCACAAACTGAGCCAGATAGTAATCCCGGTCCGTGGCATTGGGTTTACATAATTCTTTTTTCAGATCTGCCTTCGTAAATCCAAGGTATTTATTGTCGATATCCGGCATCAGATAGATCGTGGTTCCATATCTCTCGATCTTACAATCCGCAATCTCCGCCTGATTTTTCACTAAATTCATGACCTCCTCGTGCTCCACATAGGCGCGGTACAGATCATTGACTCCCGCGTCCAGATCGCTTAACGCACCATGGCACAAAAGGTAGTAAAATATTTTCTGGCTGTATGTGATCATCTCTGCTTCGTATGCCATCTCTTATCTCTCCTCATAGCAAAATCCCACGTTGGAACATTTGAAATTTCTCCGGTTCCCGGCTTCGTCCATCACGTTTTTAAAATGTATATGTTTCCCGTCTTCCATTGGGAATATATGGATCTTCCCGATTTTCCGGTATCTCCGGTCTTCCAGAATAGCCAGAAGCATCTCATTCAGTACAAAGCCCTCTGAGGCATCCATGAGATAGTCGGTCTGTTCTTTCTGAAGTGTCCCGATATCGATCGTTCCGGCTGTCAGGAACTCGATGATGACTTCCCTGAATATTTCCGCAGTTGGAAGCAGCCGTTCCCGTTCTTCCTCTTTACAGCTGATATTTAATGTTTCCAGTGTCGTTTCCTTATGGATTACCAGCTGTTCCAGGATCACATTGACGCAGCCCTCATATTTTTTCATCCGTTCCTGCCTGCGCTGCTCCTTTTCCCGGTTGTATTTTTCCTCATCAAAATCCAGTTCCATAGACTCATCTTCCACATCTGATTTCTTTAGCTTTTTCTGATATTCCATCATTTTTTCCGGGTTGAAAATCTTATTGATCCGGCTGCTAAACAGGGGCGCAAATATTTTATCCGCGTTTTTCAGAAGTGACGCATCCTTCAAAATCTTGTCATAGACATCACTCCGGAACGGAAACCGCTGCACCAATGTCATATTGGAATAATTTTCCAACTCCTCATCGTACAGTTTCTTCAGGTCAAAGTGCTGTCCCAGAATCCGCTGATGCTCGTCCAGCGTCTGCGTCAGATACCGTCCGATCGTTCTGAGATTTCCCAGATTCGCTTTTTCTTTTTCCGTGAACTCTTCCGCATTCATCTGCTTTTCTTCGAATTCTTCAATTTTTTCTTCAATAAAATCGCGGTGGAGCCGGAACTTTTCCCTGGTCTCCACCACGGTGCTGATATTGTCCTCCACTAATTTTCCATACTCTTCCACGGAATAGGATAAAGCGTTTCTCCGGACGGCTAACATTGCCTCCTCGATCTTCTGGCTCTGTTTGCGCAGCTGACCGAAAATATTTTTGATGTCATCGACAGCCCGGTTATAATCTGCCTTTTCCAAATGCATTTTAAAAAGCATTTCGTGAACAGAAAGCTTCATATTATTTTCCATTTCCATTGTTGCCAGCAGCATGTTATATCCCTCGTCCGTCAGATAATAGGAGGTTCTCCTGACTCCATTCTCCAGATACACGACCTTATTATCAATATAGCGGATATTGATGTCCTGATAGGTCCGTTTTTCATAATCAAAGGCCTTAAAATACATGGAAGAACCGCTGTTCCCAAGGATATCTTCCACCATAAACCTTGCAAATTCCTGACTTTTCTCAAAGTTTAATTTCCGCCCGTAATATCCGTAGCTGATGTCCTCCACAAATGACGCGATCTCGTCCATCGTGCAGTTTTCTTCCCGCAGAGAATACTCCATAATGAAAAGGAGCAATGTAAACAGCATATTCATCTGCTCATCCCGTGTCTCGATCCCATATTCTTTCCAGAGCTTTTTATCAAAGCTGTTGCTGCAAAGCACCGAATATCGGCCGACGCACTTCATTCTCTGATCAAAATTTTTCAAAAAATCTTTATCGATCATCATTTATCACCAATCATGTTCATTTAAAATTTCCTGTGGAATGTATTTTCCCATATCAAGCAGCTCCCGGATCTGATGCCTCCGCTCCGCATCAAATGCCGACAAAAAGCTGGTTCCGATGTTGGCGTTCTGCTTTTCCTTCATATCCGGCAATCTGGAAAACCCAAGCTGCCATGCCTTATCTAACATCTTTTCATACGCCTCTTTAAAAATATGGATTCCGCTCTCCCGGTACTGCTTCTGCTCGATCAAATGTTCAAAGATCAGAATGCCCTCAAAATCAAGATCACCGAAATAAAACAATGCATTCTTTCCCAGGAAGTATCGTTCCGCACCATTGACATAATCCTCAAAGGTCTTCCAGATTCCTTTTCCGGCTCCGTAGATCACTGTACCGAACTCCCTTCCCATGATCCTGTCATTTCCGGAATTCATATATCTCCGAATATCAAAAAAGGGGTCCTTATTTTCTATGATCAGAATATTCTGCGGTGTCTGCTTGGAACAGGAATAATAAGAAAGCGGCTCTGATGTTTCATAAAAAGCCAGCGTTTCCGGAGTGATCGCAACTCTCTTACAAAGCTCAAGACCGCCCTCTCTCTGGAAATACTTCTCCCTGTGGAAAATCTCAAAACTGCGCTCATTCATTGTTTCCTGAACCAACAAAAGCTCCGAATGATCCTTTAGATAATCGCTCAAAAGCTGCAGCTTCTCCCTGTCCCTCTCGTAGCATTCCGGATGTTCTCGGTAATAGAACGTATTGATCCTGGGATGATACCGATATTTCAGTTCCTCATAAAGCTCCGTATAATCCGCTTCTTTTTCGTATTCCCAAAAGCATAGCGGCAGTGCCGGCTTCCTCCCGTTATTCTTTGCACTTTTCATCGGAACAAGCTCTCCGTTCTCGATCCGCCGCATGACAACTTCATAAAACTTTGAATAATCTGCCTCCGAAAACTCTGCTGACAGCTCCTGTAAGTAGACCTTGTGTTTCTTCATCTCCCTGACTCCGCTCCTTTTTCCGCGCTCGCTTTATATGTATCTTAGCATCAGGAGCCGGAAATGCCAAGGTGATTTCGCGATTCTCTCTGATTCAGAAAGAATATTTCCTGTTACACAAAAAGAACCAGAAAGAGTCATTCTCCCTCTGGTTCTTATCTTCATTCATGTTATGTTCCGGAATCAGAAATTTAATCTTCCAGTCTCGGTCCAACCTCTTTCGGGATCGGGCAATCGTACTCGCCGTTTGTCTCCGCCATCCACTCGTCATGAGCTTTTTTCAGGATCTCCGGGCTTTCCATGGTCTTTAATGCTGCTAACGCCATCGCCTCGCCGGCATTTAACATCGCCTTATGTGCGATCCCGGTATTTCCGTGAGCGGTCATCTGCCATGTATGTGCTGCAGTCCCAAGAGTTGCAGTCGCAGTCGTACACATCGCAGTCGGGATCACATAGCTTGCATCACCGACGTCTGTAGATCCGGCCTGGACCTTACCGTTCCAGACAAGCGGTGCGATTCCGGTATGAAGCGGATGCGCCTCGATCTCCTCGATATGATTTGCGCCAAACATTCTGCGCATATTGGCACGTTTTGCCTCCATCTCATCCGGAGTTGCTGTTTCATGGTAAAATTTAGAAGCAAGTGCAAAGTCCGCCTCGTCGTATTTCGGGGCACCGATCTCCTCCATGGACTCGTGGAGAACTTCTGAGAGGACATGGTTCGGGATATAGTCGGAAAGTCCGGCGTAAAGCTCGTATGTCATCTCGGTTCCCGTCATCTTTGCGGCGCCTTCCGCCACATCAACGACGCGCTTGTAGATCTCCTTCACCTGCCATGACTTTGGTGCGCGGATAAAGTAATGGACTCTGCTGTGTCCCTGTACCACGTTCGGAGCAATGCCGCCGACATCACGATATGCGTAATGAACTCTTGCTTCAGAAATAATATGCTCCCGCAGGTAGTTGACTCCGACGCTCATGAGCTCCGCAGCGTCCAGTGCGGAACGTCCAAGCTCCGGGGCTGCCGCCGCGTGGGAAGTCACACCCTTAAAGTTGAAGAACACGCTGACATTCGCCAGTGTAGACTCGGACCAGATCGCATTCTTATCGCCCGGATGCCATGTAAAAGCAGCATCCACACCGTCAAATACACCTTCTCGTGCCATGATTGCCTTTCCGTCTCCCTTTTCCTCACTCGGGCATCCAAAAAGGATCACAGTTCCCGCTTCCGGGTGCTCCTCGATATAAGCTTTTACAGCAAGCGCTGCCGCCATGGCACCCGCACCGAGGAGGTTATGTCCGCATCCATGTCCATCCGGGTTGTCCCCTGCGGCTTCCTTTCGCATCGTGCAGCCGCCTTCCTGGGACAGCTCCGGCAGGGCGTCATACTCGGCGAGGAAACCGATCACCGGCTTTCCGCTTCCGTATACAGCCTTGAACGCCGTCGGCATACCGCCGACTCCCATCTCCACCTGGAATCCCTCTTTTTTCAGGACTTCCTCGTAGAGCTTCGCGGTCTTGAATTCATGGAATCCGACCTCTGCGTAGTCGAAAATTTTGTCGCTGACATCAACGATCAGAGCTTTTTTATCTGAAACTGCTTTTAAGACAAATTCTTTTTTATCCATATTATTTGTCCGAATTTCCGGATCTTCCTTTCTTAAATTTATCAGGAAATTACGCCTGTGCCGCATGTTTTCATATTTTCCACCGACCAGGACGCTTATTTTCCCTTTACGCGCTGATCTTTCCCTTTTTATAAAGTGCTAGGGAGTAAATCACCGACAAAATAATCACACCGACCATAATATAGCTCTGGTTTGAAGAGAACACCTTGCGGCCGATCACTAAGATTGCGATGATCGGAAGCGCGATCGGAATGATGGCCTGCTTCGGGGCCTTTAAGATGAACGGGAACAACAGGGCACCCATAAGTGCCGGAACCATGTTCTGGAATGCCGGCTGTAAGAACGCGTTGTTGTAGATCGGTTCAAAGAGCGGGGCTAAGAACAGCATTCCCAGGAATACAATGGCTGTTGTCACGAATGTGGATGCCGCAACAGCGATGATCGCAACGACATCGGCGCGGTCGCTTCCGGCTGTGTAGCCTGCAACTTCCATAGCGTTGACCGCCGCCGGGACTTTCATATTGCTGACATTACCGGTAACGCAGGACATGTAGAGCGCGCCGCTTCCGATGATCGGCATGAAGGACAGGTTCTCACAGATACCGCTGATGCTGAATGTCAGGAGAAGTGGGATCGCATTTTTCAGAATTTCCGGAATATTCATGGAAATTCCATTTACTGCGGCAAGTCCGAAAGGAACCGCCATGAAACTGATCAGGGCACAGACGACGGTGATTCTTCCAAGTCTGTGGATCTTATTATAAAAGCTGTTATCTTTCATATCGTTTTTCCTCCTAAATAAGCAGATTCGCTACACATGCACCGAGCATTCCAACGATCATGCTGAGCGGGAATGCGAACTCTTTCAGCTTCTTGTGGTTCGCCGCAAACTTGTTTACGAAGATCGATGTGATACCGGCAACCAGGATCGCTGCAACCGCCGGGATGTTCGCGATATTTGTGAAATGCGGAGCTGCCATGGTTCCATAGAGACCGAGGAACATTGCTGTCGTGATGATCGGAACGAGCTTCGCGTTGCTGTTCTTGATGGACTCGACTTTCTTATCGTATGCCTTTAAGAAGAAAACATTGAAGATATTTCCGCCAAGAATTCCAATTGTTACAACAAACAGAATAAACACAAAAGTATCAGCCGGGATGTCCGGGACGGTGATGGATTCCAGGCCCAGCGCTTCTGCCGCCATGTTCGCGACCATGGTCTCATATGCCGCGGACCCTACAACGCTTAAGCGGAGCCACGGGAAATAGCGGCCCAGGGACGGAACTAAGAGCAGGTAACTCACAATGATCGGGAGTGACGGGATAATAGAGAAGATCGCGCTGCTTCGTGCGGCTTCCTTCATCTCCTGGTCTGTCATGTTCAGTTCTTTTCCGCGTTTGAATGCCACGATCATAAAGATCACCGGCTGGAGAAGAACGATCAGAATGGTGATTCCACAAAGAATTGCCATCGTCGTACTGTTTGCTAACTGCAGATGCGTACTCATAGTGATTCCTCCTTATGTATAGCCCGGAATGCAATAGTTACAGATCACTCGCCAGTTTCTATATCTGTTTGGTTTGACATATCCGGTTGATTGGTATACACTTGATTATACCATTTCTACAGAGTTTTACAAATTTCCCGTTTTCATCACGTTATAACTGAAACGTTATAAGTCAGTATTCATCCGGGCTGTGATATATCCGTGATATTATAGATCATGTTCCCGGATTACATCCACAGGGCGGCTGGCTTTTATTTCAGAAAGGAGACCATCCCTATGAATCTTCAGAACATGGAATACCTCATCGAGATCTCAAACTGCGGTTCCATCTCCGCCGCCGCGAAGCACCTCTTCGTGACCCAGCCCTATCTCAGCAAGGTCCTCAGGGAGACGGAAAAAGAGTACGGGCTCACAATCTTTACCCGCGGAAAAAACGGAATTATCCCGACGGAATCCGGACGGCTCTTTCTCGACATGAGTCGGGATCTCATCGAGCACGCGAAACATTTTAAGACCACCTTTAAGGAACACTCGGAAGCTTACCGCCTGCGGGTCTCCTCCAGCAGCTGTTCCCACGCCAGCGATGCCTTTATCCGCATGGTGAACTCTCTTGCGGACACGCCGTTCCGTTTTTTCTACCGGGAAATGACCGGAAATGAAGTCATCGAAGATGTCTACACGAACCGCGCCGACATCGGATTTATCATGTATCCGGCCCATAAAGCAGACAAGATCCAGGAAATTCTCACCTTCCGCCATCTGGAAGCGCGCCCGCTGTTCCAGTCCCCGACACAGTTTTTCTGCCGGGTAGGACATCCGATTCTAAAGGAACTGGATAACCTGACACCGGAAAAGCTGTACCAGTACAACTTCGTCCTCTATCCAAGCGAGAGCACAAAGACCCGGGCCGCGGAGAGCGTTTACAATGACAAGACGCTGCAGCTCATCAACTGGAACAGGATCTCCCAGGTCATCTATGTCAACAGCCGCGCCCTTCTCCACAACGTGATCCAGCGCTCCGACTATCTCGGAATCGGATTGATCCCGATGCGGGAGCAGGTGGAAAACTATAATATCGTCTCATTCCCGCTTCCGGACTGGATGCAGCCGGAAGCCGACCGGTACGGCGATTATATCAGTGCCTATATTTTCCAGAAAGGTATCCAGCTGCCGAAGGCCGCCAGGGCGTATATCACGTTTCTGGAGCAGTTTTATGGTCCGGATTCGGGGTATGAGGAAGAATGCTCTGAGAACAAAAACCTGTAGAATTGTTTCGTTGAAATCTGCGGGATCGCCGTTACTGCACACGGGTAGGAATTTTCTGAACTGAAAATTCCGTACAGTACAGTGGTGGAAGTGGATTTTGCCGATTTGGAATGCAAAGCATCGGCAAAATCAGTTACTGTTTGCGCAAGGCGTGAACAGTAACTGATCGCCCTTTAGGCGAGTTTCTAAAAAATACCCGGAAGCTAAAAAGCTCTCAGAAAAACTGCTTTTGATCTGCAGTCTCTCCGGGAGCTTTTCTATGTCCGCCCAGACGGCTGTTTTTACACAGCCAGTCCAGACAATGATTCATTTCATATCTTTCACAGCGTTCTGATATCCGCTGCCTTTATCCCCACATCCGGGAATCTCACATCATCTTATCCACCATGCCCATCAGCTCATCACCGACGGCTTTGGACTTCGCCTCAGCATCATCAAGGGAGGTTCCCTTAACGCCATAGTAGAATTTGATCTTCGGCTCAGTTCCGGACGGACGGATGCAGAGCCATGCGCCGTCATTCATATCATAGTAGAGAACATTGGACTCCGGAAGACCTGTCTCTTTTACTTCGCCCGTCGCAACCTCTGTGATCGTGTTCTTCTTGTAATCACGGATAGAAGTTACCTCGTAGCCGCCAAGCGCCTTCGGCGGATTCTTGCGGAAGTTCTCCATGATCTCCTGGATCTTCGCAAGTCCCTCAATTCCCTTTAAGCCGATGGATTTTACGGTATCTTTGTAGTAGCCGTACTTCTCATACATGGCAACCATCGCATCCCATAAGGTCATTCCTTTTTCCTTATAGTAAGCGGCAGCCTCACAGAGGGCAGCAGTCGCAGAGATCGCATCCTTATCACGGGCATATGTACCGATCAGGCAGCCGTAACTCTCCTCCATACCGAACATGTAGGTTCCCTTGCCGGTTGTCTCTTCTTTTAAGATCTGCTGACCGATATATTTGAATCCTGTCAGGACCTCGACAAGCTTGCAGCCATAGTGTTTCGCAACGGCGTCAACCAGATTTGTGGTAACGATGGACTTTACGACCTCGCCGTCAGCCGGGATCTTTCCTGCTGCCTGCTTCTGGCTCAGTACATAGTCACATAACAGGGAGCCGGACATGTTTCCGGTCAGCGGGATATATTCGCCGGACTTTGTATCTTTTACATAGACGCCGAGACGGTCTGCATCCGGATCCGTTGCAAGAACAAGGTCCGCGTTCTTCTCCTTCGCAAGCTTTAAGCCAAGCTCAAACGCCTCGGCGGCTTCCGGGTTCGGGTAGCTTACGGTCGGGAAATCGCCGTTCGGGAGTTCCTGCTCCGGAACCACATAGACATTCTCAAAACCGATCTCCTTCATCACGCGGTGAGCCGGGATATTTCCGGTTCCGTGAAGCGGGGTGTAGACGATCGTGATGTCCTTCTGCATACGATTGATCGCTTCCTGATTTACGACCTGGGCTTTTACCTGGGCAATATATTTGTCATCGATCTCTTTTCCGATGACCTGGAATTTTCCGCTCTTTAATGCCTCTTCCTCCGTCGTTGTCTTAACGGTAGAAAGATCTTCGATTGCAAGAACTTCGGCTGTCACACCTTTGTCGTGCGGCGGTGTGAACTGCGCGCCGTCCTCCCAGTATACTTTGTATCCGTTATATTCCGGCGGGTTATGGCTCGCGGTGATGTTGATACCGGCGATACAGCCTAATTCACGGACTGCGAAGGACAGCTCCGGTGTCGGGCGAAGGGATTCAAATTTATACGCCTTAATGCCGTTTGCAGCCAGAGTCATTGCCGCCTCCATGGCAAATTCCGGGGACATATGGCGGGAATCGAAAGCGATCGCAACGCCCTTGTCGGCTCCACCCTGTTTGATAATATAGTTCGCAAGTCCCTGAGTCGCGCGGCGGACTGTATAGATATTCATACGGTTGATTCCGGCACCGATGATCCCGCGGAGTCCCGCAGTACCAAATTCCAGATCCATATAGAAACGTTCCTTGATTTCGTTTTCATCGTTCGCAATTGCCCGAAGCTCTTCTTTCGTCTTATCGTCAAAGTACGGATTGGCAAGCCATTCCTGGTAGATCTTCATGTAATCCTTCATGTTTTGACTCCCCTCATGCATTATTTTCCGGGGCGGAAAATATAATTCCAGCCACCTGTAAGATAGGTTCATTATATTACATTTCTAATGAAAAATAAAGTTATTTCCTCTTGAACACCTATTTTGTTCCCTCACATGCATATTGACAATTTTGACTAAATAGAATATGATGTAATCAGCTAAGGAATGTGAGAAGATTCCATGCGACAAAACGAAAACCCCAGAGGCCGTTATCCTCTGGGGTTTTCTCGCTCTTTACGGTGAGCTAGTCCGTTTAGGCTGTTGCTGCCTAATTATCCCTGTCCAGCCATTTGCATATGTAGCAGCTAACTACACCTGCTAAAACAGAGACAAGAAATGTGAGAAGAAGATCTGCCATGCAACTCACCTCCTTTCTGCTGGAGGTTCGGCAGCAATTTCAGTATAACATATACTAATTTCTGATACAATCTATATCGATTCCATATCTCAACTCCTGATAATCTTCTTGTTTTAACCCCAAAAACCTTTTATAATAAGCATGTGTGGTGCAATCGAAAAATTTTCGCGTAAAAAATATTATATTGAGTGAGGATTACATATGGAAAATTACAAGAGCAAGATCGTAACTGCGGAGGCTGCCGTTGCGGCAGCCGTAAAAGACGGCGACTGGGTCGATTATGGATTCGGCGGCGGATTCCCGGAACTTCTTGATAAGGCACTTGCTGCAAGAAAAGGTCATTTAAAGGACGTCAAGATCCGCGGCGGTCTCGTGATCCGTCCGCGCATCGAGGTTGTTGAGGCTGACCCGGAACAGGAAAGCTTCTCCTACTACAGCTGGCATATCGGTGACTACGAACGGAAACTCCAAACCCGCGGCCTTGTAAAATTCATGCCGGTGGTCCTTCGTCTTCTCCCGACACTCTACCGCCAGCGCTATATCCGGACAGACGTTGCTTTCGTCCCGGTATCCGCTCCGGATGAGAACGGCTACTGCGGTCTCGGTATCTCAAACTTCGCATGGAGAACCATGTTTGAGAGCGCAGGAACTGTGATCTTTGAGATCAATGAGCATTACCCGAAGCTTCAGGGTGTGGACGGCTCCCACCGTGTCCATCTCTCCGAAGCCGATTATATCGTAGAGGGCGAACATGAACCGCTTCCGGTAAGAACCTACAAAGCTCCGTCTGAGACAGATATCCAGATTGCGAAGCTCGTCGTAAACGAGATTCCGGACGGCGCTGTCCTTTCTCTCGGTGTCGGCGGCGTTCCGTTCACCGTTGCAAATATGTTGGCAGAGTCTGACCTAAAAGACCTTGGCTGTCATACCGGAACCATCAGTGACGCTTACTTAAACCTCTGGAAAGCCGGAAAGCTCACAAATGCGAAGAAAGAATTCGATACCGGTCTCTCCACATGGAACCTCGCGATGGGCTCCCAGGAGTTCTATGACTGGATCGCGGAAAATCCGAAACTTTTCCACCCGGCTGATCTCGATTATGTCCATGATCCGCAGCGCATCGGAACCATGAAGAATGTCATCAGCATCAATGGCGGCGTGCAGCTTGACCTGATGGGTCAGGAGAATGCTGAGTCCGCGGGAACCCGCCAGCTCTCCGGCATCGGTGGACAAATGGATTTCCTTGAGGGCGCTTACCGTTCCGTCGGAGGAAAGGGATACATCTGCATCAACTCTGCGAGAAAAACAAAGGACGGAACCTTAAAGTCCAACATCATCCCGTTCATCCCGGGCGGCTCCACCGTATCCGCTCCGCGTACCTTGATCCAGAGCGTTGCGACCGAGTACGGCATCGCGAACCTCTCCGGAAAAACCTTAAGAGAGCGCGCTGAGTCCATGATCGCGATTGCGCACCCGGATTTCAGGGATGAGCTGGAGCAGTATGCGAAAGAGGCGTTCCACTAATAAATTAAACGTTCCATATTGAAAAAATCTGCGGCAGAATCCGATGATATTCCACTCACCGGATTTCTGCCGCAGATTTTATCTCATCCATATAAGACTCCTGCCTCATTGACAAGGATCTGCCTGATCCATTACAGACGTTTTTTCTGTGTATCCTAAAACTTCTCATCCCTGCACAAGATGTCAAAATTCTGCATGAGTTGTACTTTCCGGACAGTAAAACTTTGTTATAATGGACCATATAGAAACGAGAGGAGAATGTTGAGTATGAACAGCCCATTCTGGTCCCTTGTCATGCGGTATTTTCTGGAGTTTTTTTCCATGGTGCCCTGCGCGGTTCTCTGCTTTCTTCCGGTCCAGGACCGGCTTCGTAGAAAACCACTGAACCTTTTTCTCACCGGTATCCCGCTCTCGCTCCTCTGGGCTTTCGCCGGAGGCCTCGTCTGCGCAGATTTCGGGATTCCGAGAGACTTCTGGATCCTGCCGTCCTTTATCCTGTTTGCAGTATTCTTCCATCGGGTCTGTGATCTTGCCCTCTGGAAGCCGTTCAGTATCCTGCTCTCCGTCTGCGCGGTCTTCTCCTGCATCACAAACCTGACGCTCTTCGCGGATGCCCTCATTGACCGGACGAACACCTCCGGTCTGTTCACGCTTCCGGGCTCGGGGATTCACCTGCTGCTCTCCGTTCTCATCGTGGCCATCGTATGGTATCCGGCAACCCATGCCGCAAAATGGCTGGTGGACGATATCGAAATGGCGAAGACCTGGTATATATTCTGGGTATTCCCGGCGGCATTCTTTCTGCTGAACCG
Organism: Clostridium sp. MCC328; assembly: GCF_018785465.1. Classification (NCBI taxonomy): domain Bacteria; kingdom Bacillati; phylum Bacillota; class Clostridia; order Eubacteriales; family Clostridiaceae; genus Clostridium; species Clostridium sp. MCC328. The sequence continues at coordinate 30,390 of NZ_WQPW01000009.1, read as the reverse complement.
CCTGATTCGTCCGCGCTACTATGAGACGCTCTACACGAACCGGGTCATGAAGTTTTACCCGATTTTAATTCTGGCGCTCCTGACATTCCTCCTGCTCTTCTATTTTATGTTCTACCTGATGGCATCGGAGATGAATCAGAATACGAGACTTTTGAGGGAAAATGAGCTCCTGCAGCTCCAGAGCGCCCAGTACCGCAATCTCCAGCGCTCCATCGACGAGACACGGATCGCCCGCCATGACCTCCGGCAGCATCTCACGGTGCTCTCGGGATACGCGGCGAACAAAGATCTTGACGCGATCTCAGACTATCTCGCGTCCTTCCGGAAACATATGATGCCGGAATGGCTGCCTGCTTACTGTGAAAATCATGCCATCAACGCGATCCTTAGCTACTACGCGCAGATTGCAGAAAACGCCGGTACTACTCTGGAGATTCAGGCTCAGATGGAAAAAGAAATACCGGTCCCGGAGCCGGAATTCTGCGTGCTTTTAGGAAATTTACTGGAAAACGCGGTGGACGCATGTCGGGAAAACAAAGAAAGCGGCGCGATCAAGGTCCATATCCGCCAGACCGGCACGTCCCTCATAGCCATCACGGTGGACAATCCTTGCAGAAAGCCGCCAGTTCTTGAAGGAAAGCGTTTTCTCTCCACAAAGCACAGTGGCCCCGGCATAGGCACCCAGTCCATCCGGCTCATCGCTGAACGACACCGTGGAGATGCGCGTTTTGAATGGAAGAACGGAATGTTCTACGCATCAGTGATCTTAATTCCGTCTGCGGAGTCATGATCAGCGTCGTCAATACCTGCGGTGTCATCGTCGGAACAAACGGCGTCATCATCAGTCCTCCGTCCACGGTCGGCGGCATCTGTGTCGGCTGTGCGCCGGAGTCTGTTGACAAAGATAAGCTTTACAACCAGCTGCTGCTTGCGGCTGTCAGCTTTATCGTGATGAGCGTTGTTCTTTCCTTTATCGGAGTTTTCCGGATCTTTGGTTAAAGCTTCCACGTTCCGTTTTACGTATTATCCGTATAAACATGAAGATCCGCAGGTTCCCATTTTTAGGATCCTGCGGATTTTTTTGTTCATGTCTTATTTTTCTTTTGCTTCAAGTCCATCCCATGCACCGTCTTTGTCGACATAATATCCATCTGGTGTCCTGATCTCTCTGTACATGGAGCCAAGCGGCACAGCTCCGGATGTCTTTGACAAGTAGTACCATTTTCCATTGATGAACTGCCAACCTGTGAGCATCGCTCCGCTCGCCGGATCGAGATAATACCAATGCTGGTCTGACTCATCGCAATGCCAGCTTGTCTGCATTCCGGTGTTCTCGTCGATCAGATACCACTTTCCGCTGGCGTTATCCTGTGCCCATCCGCTCTTCAGATAGCCGTCAGAACCGAAAGCCCACCATTTTCCGTCTTTCTGGATCCATCCCAGCTTGTCACCGTTCTGATCACTGGTCTTTTCTCCTGCCGGATAGGTGCCGTCCTTGAATTCGAACCACCAGCCCTTTTCATCGCGTTTCCAGGTTCCCTGTGCGTCATTTTCAGAAGAGCTGCTGTTAGAAACATTCTTTCCAAAGTTCGTTGCCGCCGGGTTCTTTGTGCTGCCGGAACCGCCGGAATTGTCGGAATCATCGGATCCACTGCTTGCCCTGCGGACTGCATGAAGTGTTCCGTTCTCAAAGTGGATCTCGTAATTTCCAGATGTCAGACCGGACGGCAGGATCGAGTAATCGCCCGCCGCGCTGTCTGGCGCATATTCACAGGTAAACTGCAGGCTCCCGTTCAGTACATCCGCGGTATCTGTTCCTGCAAATCCTTCGTAGAGAACTGTGTACTCCGGAATCGCATCTCCAACTGTGACATTCTGATCCACTGCTTTTACGCTGAGCGGAGCTTTTTTGATCTCAAAGGAGAATGTCTGGCTTCCAGCCTCGTAGTTCTTTCCGGCTTCCGTATGAACTTCCACCGTGTAGATTCCGGCATTCATCGGCGCTTCCGTTAAGATCTCGCTGCCCTTTTTGAGCGTCACGGTCACGTTTCCATCGCTGTCCGTCCATGTCTCCGGCGCGGTGTTCTTCGCGTCATAGGCGCGGTTTAACTCATCCGGATTTCGAAGTTCAAATTTCGGTTTTGCCTGAACTACAGTCAGTCTGCCCGGCAGATATGTAATCTCATAATTTCCATTTTCCGCTGTGAGACCAGACGGGATGATCTCGTACTCATCCACATCGCTGCCGACCGCATACGCGCACTCGTAGGAAAGTGTTCCGCCGAGGATTTCTGTGTTTTCTCCGTTTACGAAACCTTCGAACGTGCTGCTGTATACTGGCGGTTCGTCCTTATAGGTTACATTTCTTGATTCTGCCGTCACTGTGAGCTGTGCCGGGGTGATCGCAACGGTTGCGGAGCCGCTTATGGTGTCAAAGTTTTTCTTTGTCACCGTGTAGTAGACGGTATAGCTGCCTGTGTTCTTGTATACAGGGCTTTCTGTGAGCGTGCAGTTATCTTCGGACTCACCATAAAAGATCTCACCGTTTTCAGCTTTTCCGGTAAGGGTGATTTTGATTCCGTGAGAGTGCCCGTCGTAGATTCCTGTATATCCGGCTGCGTCAACGCCTGTGATCGAGGCATTTTTGATCTCGATTTCAAAACTGCCGGATACGGAATCATGGTTTGCTGCGGATGCAGTGTAATATACCATATAGCTGCCGGCGTCGGTGAAGGCAGGAGCAGTTTTTAATGCCTGCGTTTCGTCTGCGGCCTGTTCTGCTGTGAGACCGTAGCGGAAGGTGATAGCCGTGCCACCGATCGTACTTCCTGTTGCCGTGACTTCCGGCAGCTGTTCCTGTCCATTGTAGATCAATTCCGTCAGCTGCCGTACAGAAACATTCTTAATTTGGGCATTTTCGATCTTTGCACCGCTGCAGGAGACATTGGAAAGCTCACTCGTTGTAAGTTCATAGCGATCCTCAAATTTGGAATCCAACGCAATGTCTGTAACATTCACAGTGTTTGTTCCAGCGTCCTTGGATATCCATGTGAAGGTTCCCTTTGCCTCTAATGCCGCCGCATCCTCTGAGAGGATCGGGTTTCCGTCAGTGGAGCTGAGCGTGAGTGTTCCCTCTGCATCTGTATTGCCGTCATAGATCTTTGATTTAACCGCACTTACAGAAGGAACAAGCTTTGCTTTGGATACCTCAAATTCAACCGAATCACTTGTTGCCTCATTGTAGTTTTGGCTCTGGTTTACGATTGCCTTTACATACCATTTTCCAGGTTTGTTCGTATTTTTCCACTCTTCAAATGTACCATTAGGATCCTGGCTGTAAACAAATTTGACCGGGTTACCATCTGCTATGTATTCATTTGTACTATCAATGTTTTTCAGTGATGCGTTCGGACTCGGAGTCTCACCATATCGAATATTATCACAGGTAGCATCCACACTGGTATACTGTGCGCGAGAGACATTTATCTCAGACAGAAGTACTGGATCTGTCTGTGCCTTAATATTTTCGCCTTCCGTGCAGGTGATTCCAATATAATAGATACTCTGACCATTCTCGGCTGCTTCCGGCACATCATAATGGCCAAAGATATTTCGTGAAACAACTTCTGTCAAATTTTTGTCTTTATAAAACTCAAATTCTATTTTTCCGTAACCGGTAATGATTGTATTACTGCCTGCGGTACTGTACTCAGTTTTTATAATCGGACTTAATGTTTCATTATCGTCCTCACCATACTTAATACTTGACTTTGTGATAAACCACTTCGGATTAAAATCTGCTTTTTCGATTGTAATATCATCAATCCATAATTGTTCAGCACGCTTGATACCTGGATATTCTGAATTGGTGGACACATATACCCCATATGTTCCCGCCCAATGCGGCTGAACGAACTCATCAGTGTACACCTCGCCTTTTTTCTTTTTGTATTGAGCAACACCACCATCAATTCCAAATAATCCTGTATTCTCCGATGTCGGTATTACTTCCACACTATGTACAGTGCCGTCATATGTAAATTTTTTATCACCTACAATCTGAAAATCAGCTGCCGTCAGAACACGGGCTTTTGTGGTGAATGTTACTGCACGGCTATCAGAAACATCCATATTGGAATTTTCTGCGACTAAATAATAGGTATATTTCTTCAGCGGATCGAGGCCTGTGAGTGGAATTGAAAATGTACCATCTTCCCCTACTTTAACCTGCGTGAAATCACTCCGTTTTTCTGTACTTTTGGCTGCGTTTCTGAGTTCTTCACCTGTATATATATGGTAGTCAGATTTATTTGTGTAATATACAGTTGTTCCGGCTGTATTTCCTTTTATGATAGCTGAGTCCTTAGTAATATCTTCTTCGGATACTGACGCATCGATAGAAACACTATAACCTGCGTAAAGTTCAATTTCAGGGACCGTACCCGTTGGATACATTTCTCCATTAACAAGTTCATGAACTGTTTTTGTAACATCTGTCGCAGTGCCATTCCTGTTTGAATTTTCTTTATATCTCCACACCGCAGCGCCATTCGGTAAACTGATATTGCCTAAGTAGCTCCGATTGCCATCATTGAGATTCAGAAGATATTCCTCGTAAAATGGATCCTTTTCATCTTTTCCAGTATAATACTTCACATGAACTGTATAAAGATTTGGTGCGCTGAATGCATAAATCTCAGTGGTTGTCGGATCTGCAGAGACCGGATTTGCGTTATAAACTACGCAGATTGGATTAGATCCGCCAGTCAGCTCAATATGTTTGATGAGATTCTGATAATTTGAGGTCGATGCCTTAAAAAGCTTCACATACGACTCTTTGGTATTGGCATCCAGTGGAGAACTGATCAGAATCTTTTTATCTTCTGTTACTGTTGCCTTTGTAAAATCGATTTCATTTTTTAAAGATGCACTTTCGATCTGCATAGATGAGAACGGGAAATTTCCCTTGACCGTGAAGTTTGCAGTTTCGCTGACATTTATTTCTCGTGCCATATAAACATCGGGCTGATCAGCCCCACCTGTAATCGTTCCGCCTGACAAGTTGATTTCATTAGGATGAGCGTGTCTTAAACCATACACGCCACCTGTAATCGTTCCACCTTCCATCGTGAACGTTGCATGGTCTTTCTTTTGCCCGCTACTTCTATATATATACACAGCCGTATTATTATCTGATTTGATTTCACCGCCCTTAATTATTACTGATACACCACCTATTGCCTGGATTGCATAGTGATCACCTCCAGACGCTGATTTATCCCAAATTTTTGTGTTTTCACCCTCTACTGTAAGGTCCGCAGCCTCCAATACAATTACAGCATCTTCTGCATTTTCCTTTCCAGTGATCTGTCCATCCGTAATGTGGATCTCACTGTTAGTTCGTCCATAAAATCCACTGCAGTTAATCTCTGACTGCAAGGTTCCGCTTCCTGTTACATTAACTTTTCCAGTAATTGCACCCTTTAAAGTTGTTGTCTTATTTTCATCCATACTTCCAGTATCAATCGTTATGTCTTCTCCAATTGGTGTTTCTATACTTCCGATTGTAATCTCTGGACCTGTAGTACCTGTATTTACTGAAACAATATCGTTTAAAATATCGGATACCTTCTGATTTTGAGCAGAATATGTAACTGTTCCGTTATACTCTTCTTCGTCTGTTGTTACCTCATAATAGACTTCATAGCTTGTTCTATCTGAAGACAATGTAATTTTCGCGAGTTTAATCGCCCCAGATTTAAGCGGACTTGCAGATGCATTTTTATCAACAAAGCGAATATAATTACCTACTGCTTTCAGAGTATAATTTGTATACTTATCTGCACTACCACCTGTATCATACGCATTAACAACCTTTAATTTTATTTTATTACACAAATATTCAATATTGGTTTTCGATCCCTTAATCCAGTTAGACACAGGATTCACTTTCATAGTTGTATCACTTGGAACTACTAAAAAATTTTCTCCAATGCTTTGTACCTTTTCCGCATTGATAACTGGATATGTCGAAGCCCCTCCGTAATAAATAGAAGCACTTGTTGTTCCTGATGCGGATACATCAATATTTCCAGCTAAAGTCAGCTGCGTATTTTTTATCATATAAATTGCAAAAGCTTTTCCTTTTGTATTTTTTGCGAAAACACTTCCTCCTCTGATAGAGACCTCTTCACATTCTTGAATTGCAGCAATCGTATTCGTATCCTCTTTTTTATTGTTGAGTTGTCCCCCCTGTATATCTATATCTTTTATATGTGCCAGTTTTCCATTCCATGTACCGTCTTTTATTTTAATACTGCCTGTTCCACCGTTTCCTCTGGCATTTCCATTAATTGTTCCTCCGTTTAAAAAATCACATCATTTTCATACATATAAAAGCCATCTACAGACTCAACAGTACCGCCATTTTGTTCAAAAATAACTGTAGAATTCGGAGCAGAAGACCTGCCAATAACGTACGAACCTGTCTTTACTGTTTTTATATCAGCCTCATTGTGTATAATAAATGTGTCATCTGAGCCAATAATAAATGCTTCAACTTCACTCGTATATGTGCCTTTCAAAGTCAATTCGCAGCCTTGCGTAAGTTTCGGCGCTCCGCTCCTAATATTGACATTATCAAAATTAATATTTATATTCGTATCTGTACCGAAACTCAAAATCTTGTTGAACGCATCTGTCAGACTATTTAAGTTTTCTCCATCTTCTGTCAAGCTTCCGCCAACAACCTTAAACTTCCCATCTGTCTGGCTGATCGAATACGTCTCTTCCGTAACTGTCTCCGCATTCATCGCACGCTTAGCCATTTTCCTCTTCGTCTCCAGAGTCTCTTTCCCATTTGATGCTGTCGCGGTCTCCTTCTCAAGGTCGGACTCGGTCGTCTCGTTTGAATCCACAGTTGTATCCCGCTTCTCGTCCGCATTGGACGCGCTGGCTGTCTCGGCCTCGATTTTTTTATTCTCTTCTTCCAGATTTTCTTCCAGCGCAGTTATTGTCTCCGCCTTCGCCATAATTCCCATATCACCATGATTGACCAGAAGGACTGCAATCAGGACTGCTGCTGACATGCGTTCATACCATTTTCTCTTTCTCATATTCATTTCCCCCTTTATGACAGGTTTTTTTCGGATTATACTTGCAAAATTTCAGATCATTCCACAGTTCATAGTTGATTTTATTATACGTTTTTTCTGTTCCACCCGCAATTCTTTCTGCACAAGATGTCAAAATTCCGCATAAGATGTCAAAATCAGGAATGATTCTCAGGAAATAACTCCCGTTTTTTTCATGTATAAACTGCCCTGTTTTCGTGAATCATTTTTCTATGAAAACAAATTGCGGAGGTTCTTATCATGGCAGGATATAAGGTTGAAATCTGCGGGGTAAATACTTCTAAACTCCCGCTTCTGACGAATGAGGAAAAAACCGACCTTTTCAGACGGATCCAGAATGGAGATACGGACGCAAGAGAAATATATATTAAAGGAAATCTGAGACTTGTCCTGAGTGTGATCCAGCGGTTTTCAGGCAGCAGTGAGAATATCGATGATCTGTTCCAGATCGGGTGCATCGGACTTATCAAGGCCATCGACAATTTTGATCTGTCACAGAATGTGAAATTTTCAACTTATGCGGTTCCGATGATCTTAGGTGAGGTACGGCGGTATCTGAGGGACAATAATTCGATCCGGGTGAGCCGGTCCCTCAGGGACACGGCTTACAAAGCCCTCTCCGCAAGGGAGTTTCTCACGAAGAGAAATCTCCGGGAACCTACGATCATGGAAATTGCGGATGAGGTTGGGATCTCAAAGGAGGAAATCACCTACGCGATGGACGCGATCCAGAGTCCGGTGAGTCTTTATGAGCCGGTTTACACGGACGGCGGGGATCCGCTCTGTGTGATGGATCAAATCAGTGACAAGAAGAACCGGGAAGAAAACTGGGTGGAACAGCTTTCTCTGAGTGAGGCAATGAAACGGCTGCCGGCAAGGGAGCGGAAGATCATTGATATGAGATTTTTCGAGGGAAAGACGCAGACGGAAGTAGCGGGGGAAGTCGGGATCAGCCAGGCGCAGGTATCCCGGTTGGAGAAGAACGCACTGAAGAGTATGAGGAATTATCTGAATTAAAAAAGACGTTTTCACGTGGATATCCAACGATACTCCGCTGTGAAAACGTCTTTTATTTACATGATTTTCTTAATTTTCAGCTATTCTGTGTCTTACCGGCACACGCTCTTTCCTATTTCGCTGTCTCCCCATATCTGGTCAGCAGTTCCATATAGAAGTCGATGCTGTCCGCCAGCTCTTCCACTCCGGTAAACTCGTCAACGGCATGAACATGGTGGTCTCCCTTCGCGTAGATCGTGGAGAAACGGTATACACGGTCACTCATGTCATAGACAAATCTTGCGTCTGTTCCGCCGAGCATCATCTCCGGACACGGGATCACATCGCCGTAGATCCTGCTGCTGATCTCGACGAGAAGATCCTTGATTGCTCCGTCATACAGAGATGTCGGGGACGCGTTGCTGCCCTTGAGGACACGGACTTCCACCTCATCCGGCACGATGTCTTCCAGATGTTTCTTTACACTCTCAACGGTATCCCCGGTGAGGATGCGGCTGTTTACGACAGCTGTGACCTTCGCCGGAAGAATATTCGCCTGCGCGGAACCTAAGAGCATCGTCGGAACGACCGTCGTGTGGAACATTGCATCGAGAGCCGGATCTTTCCTGAAATACGGAACCAGCTTCTCAAGATTTTCATCCGGATTCTTGAGAAGCTCTGCAAGCTCCGGATTTTCTTTTGCCATATACGGAGCAAGGACTTCAAAGCGGCGGCGGATCGTATCCGTCACACGGTACGGCATTGGATTCTCCTGAATCGCGATCAGTGCTTTTGCGATCATGGTCGTCGCGAACTTCTCGCCCGGACGGCTGGAATGTCCGCCTTTTGCCGTGTAGGAAAGTTCAAAATCCACATATCCTTTTTCGCAGAGTCCGATGGTGCAGAGTCCTTTCCCATCGATCCCGTAATCGCTTCCCGGGCGGACTCCGCCGCCTTCATCTAAAACAGCTCCGAAGCGGATCCCTGTCCCACGGAGCGTCTCCGCCGGAATCTTTCCGCCGGCTACCTCCTCCAAATATCCATAGGAGAGATACAGCTCATAGTCCGGTTCATAACCCTTTTCGAGAAGTGCCTCAACAGCCTCCAGCTGTCCGATGAGGTTGCTCTTGCAGTCGCTGGAGCCGCGTCCCCAGATCTTTCCATCTGCAATGGTTCCGGAGTATGGCGGATACGTCCACTTTTCAAGGTCACCTTCCGGGACAACATCCTGATGCGCCATCAGAAGAAGCGGCGCAGCGCCGGATTTTCCGGTTCCCTTCCAGTGATAGAGAAGTCCGGCCTGATCGGTATGTTCCAGAGTCAGATGTTTATGTACCAACGGGTAGGTTTCCTTTAAGTACTCATGAAATGCGTCAAATTTTGTATAGTCTGTCAGTGAATGATCCGCGTTTGATACGGTTGCGAAGCGGACCGCACCTGCAAGGTGTTCCGCGCTGATCTGTGGATCGATTGTATGTTTTCCCATGTATCTTCTCTCCTTTGCTGTCGGATTCCTGTTGTCCTGTAACTTTACTTCAGCTCTTATTCTGCTTTCTTCTCCGCCTTCTCGCTCATCGCCTTGGAATTTACGATAATACGCAGATGGGAACCTTCTCCACATTTGCCTTTTTCATCATGTACTTCGATATCGAACCAGAGCTTTCTTCTCTCGATGCTGCGAAGCTTCGCTGTAGCTGTCACTTTCATGCCAACTGGTGTCGGTGCTAAATGGCGGCAGTGGATCTCCGCTCCGACTGTCGTCTGTCCCTCTTCGAGGTAAGATTTTGCAAGCTCCAACGCCGCGTCCTCCATCAGCGCCACCATATTTGGTGTGGAGAGGATTTTCGAACCGGCGCTGCCGATGCGTTTTGCGGTCATCTCATCTGTGACCGTCCAGGTCAGGCTGTATGTCGGTGCATAGAGATCTGCTTTATCTGTCAGGATCGCAGCAACCGCTGTGCATGCCGGGCAGTCACAGAATCTTGCGCCTTCTGCTTTGATCTTCTTCGCATGCGCCTCGATTCCGGCTGCCTTCTCCGCGCCGAAGATCTTCTTTCCATCCTCAGATCCTGCAAAAGCAATCAGACCGTCGATCGGGATAATATCTGCTGCGATCTCCTCGATCAGCGCCTTTGCCGCCTCATCCTGTTTTTTCGTATTGACAGCCGCAAGCCAGTTGTTTGCAGCTTCCTTTGCCTCAGCACAGCAGGACGACGCATCTGCAAGTGCTTTTACCTTCTCGATCATTGCCTCTGTTTTGTTCATCATTTATTCCTCCGTTCATCTTTTCAGACTACCGCTTGTGCCGCCAAACCAATTTTTCGGCCGGGTGCTTCTCTGAATTTCACCTTCAGGAACAGTCCTGTCCCCATTCTATCGCAGATATTTTAAAAATTCAATCAGCTTTTTTATCTGTTTTCAGACCTTTTCCCGGTATTTGGATCGTTTCTCTCAAATTTTCACCGGATTATTTCCAGATTCATAGATTCTCCCTGCTGCACGCCTGCAGCTGGTGTTCATGCTCGTACTTCTCCTTCGTCGCAAGCCCTCCGCGGATATGCCGTTCCGCCTTGTTGATATCCAGAACCACTCTCGCCTGTGCCGCCAGGGACGGATCGATATGGATCAGACGATCCGTCACATCCTTGTGTACCGTGCTCTTTGAGATTCCAAACCGTTTCGCCGTCTGTCTTACCGTCGCATTCTCGTCAATAATATAGTTCGCGATCTGGATCGCCCGTTCTTCAATATATTCCTTCATAGGGTTGCCCCTCGATGATATTTTTACCATCTTATTACAGAATTTGAGAATTTATGCGGGCAAGATTCCTATCCTATATCTCAACGCATTCCCGCGCCGCAGCAGGCTGTATTTTCGCGCAGATGCGTATTCCTGATACGTTATCGTCCTCTGGCATAGCAATGTATTCCTCGAATTTTCCTATATACAAAAATGTACAGATATAGGTCCCCTCCATAAAAGGATCTCCATATCTGCACATCATTTCACTCTAAATCTTTAATTTTCTTACTTCACCACGATCTGACAGCTTCTCATGGTCTCTAAAGCCGCCTCATGTCTTTCCCTCGTCACGCCTGCCGCACATGCGGAATCCACGAAGACCGGGGTCTCCGGGAGGAACGCTTTGATGAGGAGTGCGTTTGAAACCACACAGATATCCGTACAGAGTCCCACAAGCTCGATGGACTCGATCGGTGTCTTCTTATTTCTCTCAAGAAGGTCTTCCGCTAACTCCGGACATCCGAAGGTGATCTTCTCATACATCGCCGCGTCGCGCTCCACGAAAATCTTCTCAAGCTCCGGGATCAGGTTCCATCCGTCGGTTCCTTTCATACAGTGGGGAACCGGAAGGAAATGTCCCTCCTGGGTGTCCATATAATTCTCGAAATGTGTGTCCTTCGTAAAGATCAGGTCCCCATCAAACTCTTTTGCCTTCTTTACAACAGCCGGGACGATCGCCTCCGCGTCCTTGCTGCCGAGACTTCCGTTCACAAAATCCTTCTGCATATCCACAACGATCAAAATCTTCTCTGCCATAGCTCATCTTCCTTTCTCCGAATCCGGATCTGTCTTAGGTCGAGGATACCCCAGACCACCTGCCCTGTCAAGCGCTTTTCCGGATCAGCGGAAAAATGCCCCTGAGTTTCCACCCAGAAGGCATTTTTCTTCTCCCTGTCCTGCACGGCCCGCATTCCATTGATCGCGGACCTGCGCGATAGCAGCTTATATTTACGGCTCCGCAACCCGTCTCGCCGCCACCACAAACCGTCCATTTTTCGTATGGTAGCTGCATGTGGACAGCATCAGGATCTGGTCCTCGTACTCCGGGACGATCTCCGTGTCGTAGTCGGAATGTCCTCTGAGCCAGGTCACCAGCTCATCGTATTCCTCCTCCGGGATATCCCCGTCGTAGCGGTAATACCGGAATCCATCCTCATCTTCATAGAGCACCTGCGTCTCCACCGCCGCAAAGACCTCATAAGTCCGCGGTTCTCCGTCGACGTAAAAACGGACGATCGGATGTTCTTTCCAGTAATCAGCCTTTTTGTAGGAATCAAGGGTTCCGAATATGGACCCGTTTTTCATGTTGTGCCCATAGATGATCAGACACTTCGTGTCCACGCCGGATGCCTCGCCGAGAAACGGGGTTCCGCCAAATGACTTGGAACCATCAAAGGCCCTGTGGAGGTAATACTCCGGATCAGACTCCCGGTCCACCACCGGGTAATCGATCCTTGTATCCGGGATCCTGATCCAGCCGACGTAATCGGGGTTCTCATTCTTAAGCGCCGCGTATCCGGCAGCCTCCTTTAAGAGTTCTGCCCACTCCGCCGCTTTCTCCTGATCCGTTGTCTCCCCGGCACTCTCCGTCAGATCTGCCGGAGCTTTTTCCTCCGCGTAATCCGCCGCCAGCTTACTCAGGCTGTCGAACGCGTCCGCCTCCTTTTTTGCCGCCAGGTAATCCCGGCCCGCCATAAAGGCGGAGACGCAGAACACTGCGCCGAACACCAGGATTCCTAATTTGTACCACCATGGGCTTTTTTTCTGTTTCTTCTTTCCTTCTGCCATCAGCTCTTTCTCCTTCTGTCAGAGTGCTCCTTTCCGAGTATCCGTGCAAGAAGACCAGTGAGGGAAATTCCCGCAAGTAAAAACCACAGATAGCCATGTGTCACATCACCAGTCTCAGGAACCTAAGTTGTCTTTTCCTTAAGCTCTCTCCCGATCTTTTTTATCACAAAGAGATACGAGACACCCGTAAATACCGCCGCTGCGATCCATGCCGCCGGATCGGCGAAACAGGCGAGCGGATAGCTCAAAAGCTTCATCGCCGCCATGGAGACAATCAGTCTCGCGATGAGCTCCGATACACCTCCCATCATCGGCAGAAAGCCATATCCGCAGCCCTGCATGATATTGCGGAAAATAAAGATCGTGCAGAGCGGCAGGAAAAACATCGCAGTCATATAGCAGTAAGTCTCTGCCCACGGCATCATCGCTGAAATATCCACGTCCCCGGTAAAGAAAAGTCCGAGACATGGTCTGAGCAGCGCACACATGAGTAATGCTACTGTGACGGAATACACAAACTCCGCAAGAAGCGCTGCCTTTACCCCTGCCTTGATCCGCTTTACATCCCCGCATCCGTAGTTCTGTCCGCCGTAGGTCGCCATCGTCTGTCCCATGGCGATCATGCCCTGGATCACGAGACTCTGGAGCTTCGCCGCAGCTGTGTAAGCCGCAACTGCCACGGAACCGAAGAGGTTGATAGCGGACTGCATGATCATGGTTCCCGACGCTGTGATCGCGAACTGAAACGCCATGGGAATCCCGGCCGCAAGCTGGTTTCTCGTGTCGCTTCCGTGGATCTTCCAGTGTTCTCTCTCCGGCTTTAAGGATGGAACCTTCACCCAGATATATCCCGCGCAGAGCACCGCCGAGATCGCCTGGGACAGATTCGTCGCCCAGGCGGCCCCCGCTACGCCCATACCGCCGCGGATGATAAAAAGCAGATCCAGCCCCACGTTCAGGCAGGCGGAAAATATCAGGAAAAACAGCGGGACCTGGCTGTTTCCCACCGCCCGCAGATATGCGGAAAACAGGTTGTAGAAGATGTTTGCCGTAAGTCCGATGCTGATCCCCATAATGTACGTGTAAGCGTCCTGGAAGATATCCGATGGCGTATTCATCAGGTGCAAAAGCGGGTTCATGATCGACACACAGACCAGTGTCAGGATGGCCGCTGCGATCATCGCCAAAATTATTCCGTTTGCCACGCTGCGTTTCACGCCCTTTTTATCCCCCGCCCCATACCGTTGGGCGGTAAGGATCGAAAAACCGGCAGTGATTCCCTGAGCAAAGCCGGTCACCAGAAACATGATCGTTCCGGTGGAGCCGACCGCCGCCAGCGCCCCGGCACCGACGTAGCGGCCGACGATGATCGTGTCCGCCATATTATAAAGCTGCTGAAAGATATTTCCGATCACCAATGGAATCGTAAATTGCAAAATCACCGGCAGCGGTTTTCCTTTTGTCATATCGAGCTGCATGCTGTTGATCCTTTCTTTTTACATAAAAATGCCTGACTGATATCAGCCAGGCATCAAAATCATAATTTGTCATGTCCGGCAAACAGGCCGGCAGCACATTTCATTTGGGGATCATTCCGATTTTTTCTTATCCCTATCGCGACCGATCATTCTCAGAATAAAATCGACAGTACCGTCAATTCCGTAGCTTGCGCTGTTGATGCATAGATCGTAGTTATTCGCATTTCCCCAGCTTCTTCCGGTATAAAAATTGTAATAATGCGCATGTTTTTTGTCAAGTTTTTTCAGGAAATGGCGCGCTTTTTTCCGGTCTAATCCGGAGTTTACCTCGATCGCGCGCTGGATCCTCTGCTCGATCGGTGCAGTGATATAGATACTGATATGCGGAATACCGTTGTTCGTTAAGATCGCATCGGCACAGCGGCCCATGATAATAAAGTCTTCCTTTTTCGCCATATCACAGATCAGGTCGCTCTGGTTGAAGAAGACGGCATCCTGACGGTTCAGGCCGTGGTAACGGCTGAAATATTTGATATGATCCTTCAGGGACATATGGGTCACTGCCTCAAACTCGCTCGCCGGACTCTGCTGCAGTTCCTCAGAGACGTGGGCATATCCCGCCGCGTCACGGATCGTCTTATCTTTCTCCGCGTCGAGGCGTTTTAATACTGCCGCGAAAATATCGGCATCGTAGTAGTTAATATGAAGCTTATCCGCAAGCTTGAAGCCGACATCGATTCCGCCGCTTCCGTATGTCCAGCTGATGCAGATAATCAGATGGTCGTCGTTGGAGAAACGGTTCGCTACGTTGAAGCTGTTTAACTTCGCGAGGATCGGGTCGATCACATCGCCGCTGGCGAAGCTTGTCGGAAGACTCATGACCTCATTGAGGATGCGGTTGTACTCGGTCATACACATCGCGCGTTCTTCTTTATCCTCGATGGTACGGGCCATGTTCGCGATCAGCCCAAGCTCGCTGCGGACTAAATGTCCCTGCGGTCTTGTTGTGAGCAGCTCTGTAAGTTCATTGACGCAGCGCTCTCTGTCACGGTTGAATACACGTCCCAGGGAGGAACCAAGGTGGACATAGACCTCCGCGTCCAGATCGTAGATATGTTCTGCCAGTTCTTTGATTTCTTCTTTCGTTGCAGCCATATTTCCTCCCCCTTCCTATAAAAAGAATACCAGAGTATCCACAATGAATACCGGAACAAGAATTCCAAAGGACCAGATCAGATATCCGAAGAACGAAGGCATCCGGATACCGTTCTCATCCGCAATGGATTTGACCATAAAGTTCGGCGCGTTGCCGATATATGTATTCGCGCCCATAAATACGGCACCGCAGGAGATCGCTTCCAGCATCTTGACCGGAACGGTTCCGAGGGCCGTCACCATGCCCTGTGACAATCCTAATGCGCCTGCTGTTGTCAGGAATACCAGATAGGTCGGCGTATTGTCGAGGAAGCTGGATAACAGACCGGTCGCCCAGAACATCTCAAACGGTTCTGTGATCCCAAGCTCCGCTCCGTTCGCCTTTAAGATCATAAGAGCCGGCTGCATTGTAATAAAGATACCGACGAAGAGAACTGCAACCTCGTGGATCGCGCCCCAGGTAAAGTGGTTCTCTCGGCGGATGGAAACATTCGTCGTCTTAAAGGACAGGAATGCGGATACAAGGATGATCACGCACTCAATGATCGCCGGATAGGATAATGTAACTTCTCCGAACACATGAATCCCGAGGACATTTCCTGCGGCATCCTGAAACATCGGCATGGACGGCAGGGTACCGCTTAAGATAACGGCGATCACGATCATAATGATAAAGATCAGGTTGTGGCCGCCGCGGATCTTCACTTCAGTACCCGGTTTGCTGATATCCGGTTTTAAGCCTGCCGCGATATCTTTTCTGTATGCCTTCATATCAAAATGATAGAAGATAAACAGCAGGATGATCATATTAAAGAGCAGGATCGGTAAAAGCTTTAAGCTCCAGAAAAACGGGACACCCCGCATGAATCCCATGAGCAGAGGCGGATCTCCGATCGGAGTCAGGCAGCCGCCCATATTGGACACCATAAAGATAAAGAAGATCACGATGTGGCGTCTTCTCTTTCTCCACGCGTTCATCTTGATGATCGGACGGATCATTAACATACTGGCTCCGGTGGTTCCGATCCAGCTGGATAACAGGGTTCCGAGTGCCAGAAGTCCCACATTGATCCTCGGGGAACCAGCGAGATCACCTGACAGGGTAATATTACCGGACACACAGAACAATCCGAAAAGAAGGACGATGAATGTCAGGTAGTCGTTTATGATACATTCCAGTGTCGTCTCCGCCGCCTTCGGCACACCGTACTTCACGGCGAACGGGATCAGGAAAAGCAGGGACCAGAACACGACCGCGTGCGGCTGGTGCGCCTCCCACCACTCTGCTTTCACAAGCGGAAGGACCGCGATGCAGAGCAGGAGTCCTGCAAATGGAATACAAAGCCATAACGGCGTCTGTGCTGCCGCCCCGGCAGCCTCTGGTTCTGCCGCAAGCGCTGTAACTGCAGTCTGGTTTAAGACCGCCAGAAGTCCTGCGCAGAATGCAAATAATTTCTTCATGGGTAAACCTCCATGTAATCAGCTTTTATGAGCCATTACTCTTTTTTTTCGCTCAACACGGCTACTGATTATAACAACTTTCCCGCACAAATACAAGTACGATTCTTCCAAATAATTGCCAAATTTCCGCTTAGAAAATCGGCACTTTTGCTAAAATGGAATATATTTCGTATTGTGAAATTTCAGACAATGGGATTTTATCTCATTTATTTTACGACGTTAAAGCATTGGTCTGGCAGACCGCCGCATTCCGTTTTTCTTCGCCATGTACTGCTTTTTTTCGTGGTTTTTCACGCCCTGCGAGAACGCCGTAAGCGGTCTTCTATAAAGTAAAAAGCAGCACGGTCATCTGATTGATGGATGATCAGATGCCGAAACTGCTTTTGTTTTACTAAATATATGTGTTTTATGTATTTTTACTACACTAAGAAAAATTCTGTGACGAATACCACCGCACAGCAGATCACCGCAACGGACAGGAGACTTCTTCCGCACCACGCCGCGATGATTCCGATGACCAGCGCCAGCGCCGCCGACACCGTACTGTTTGTGGCGGAGAGGATCGCCGGGAACGTCATAACAGCTAACGTCACATATGGGACGTAATATAAGAATGACTGGATAAACTGATTTTTAATCGGTTTCCGGATCAATGTGAGCGGCAGGACACGGATCAGATATGAAACGCCCGCCATCACCGCAATATAGAGATAAATATTCTTTTCCATGTTTTTTATGTATTTCCTCTTAATTTAACGATACAGTTTTCGTAAATACTTCTTTTTCTTACAAATAGAACTGTTTTCTACTATATATACAGTTAAGCTCCCTGTTTTGCTGCACCTGCAGAAGAATTATTTTTTCCTTTCTGGTTTTCTTCTTGAACCTCGATCTCACTGTCCTCTGCCGGATGCGGGAAGAGAATCGCTGCTGCGGATGAGAGCACAACAGTCAGAATGATCGTTCTCGTGCCGCTGGAGATCGATGAGATACCCGGCAGATGCTCCGCAAGGTAGCTCGCCGCGAAGCTGATGGCGATAAGCCCCGCAAGGATCCGGCTCTTTCGCGCCGGCGGAATAATAATTGCCAGAAACATTCCATAAAGTGCCACACTGAAGGCGCTCACGAGACGCCACGGCATCAGGTTTCCTGCCAGTGCTCCAAGTGCTGTTCCCACTGCCCAGCCCGGAAGTGCCAGGGCGATTGCCCCGTACATGTACCATGGATTCAAGTACCCCGGTCTTGCGATCGTAATTCCAAACAGCTCATCGGTAATATCAAAGGCCATGAGAAGCCTGTGGAAAAACGGCATATCCGGATCCATTCTCTGGCTCATGGCACAGCTCATCAGTAAATATCTCGCATTCGCGATCAGTGTCACGATCGCCATCTCAATATACGCTGCCCCCGCGGCGATCATCGTAAAGCCCGCGTATTCCCCTGCGGACGCGTTGCAGAGTGCGCTTGTGATCATTCCCTGAATCGGTGTCATCCCGACATTCCGCGCCACGATTCCCAGTGAAAAAGATACCGCAAAATACCCGAGCGCGATCGGCACCCCGTCCCGGGCTCCATCCCGGAATGCCCGCCGGTTTCCAACACTGGCGATTGAAAACTTGTTGTTCCCCATAATATTCCTCCCTCAAACAGAAACAGCAGACATCCTGTCCTTTTTATGCGCTGCTGTTCCGCGTAAATTAGCGGCACCCAGGAATTTTCATCCAGAGCTGCCGCTTTCCATTATTCTGACATCATTGTCTATACGGGCATGAAAGAAGCCCAAACAGTAACTGATTTTGCCGATGCTTTGCATTCCAAATCGGCAAAATCCACTGCCACCACTGTATTGTACGGAATTTTCAGGTCAGAAAATTCCTACCTGTGTGCAATGACCAAACATGTACAGTATACTCTTCTTCTTTACATTCGTAAAGCCACTGTTTATAATAATTACAGAAGTTTTGCAGTTGGTTACTGTTCACGCCTTGCGCAAACAGTAACTGATTTTGCCGATGCTTCGCATTCCAAATCGGCAAAATCCACTACCACCACTGTATTGTACGGAATTTTCAGTTCAGAAAATTCCTACCCGTGTACAGTAACACGGTTGTTCCTATCCCGCGAGGATACGCAGTGACTCTGATAGGATTTGTCAGCTTCGCTGACCAGAATCACGCGCCAAGTCTCTCGGATGTTCGACTTGAATTGCAGGGCGGCACTTTGTATACATGTTTTCTGTCTTCTGCCGCATGCACAATATTTATATAAGGAAGGAAATCGATCCATGTCATTCATAAAAAAAGAACCAGTCCTTTCCGCGGCAGCGGTTCTGGCGTTCCTCTCCATGTTTTTTGTCGCTCCGTCACCGGAGTATCTGTCTTACATTGACTTCCGCACTCTGGCACTCCTCTTCTCCCTGATGACAGTGGTCGCCGGGCTGAAGGAGATCGGTCTGTTCCGTTATCTCGGATCATCCCTGCTCGCCGGAATGCATTCCACACGCCAGCTTGCCTTCACCCTGACAGCACTCTGCTTTTTCTCCAGCATGCTGATCACGAACGACGTGTCCCTGATCACATTTGTCCCGTTTTCCATCCTGATCCTCAATATGGCTGGACTTCCGGAACTCATGATCCCCGTGATCGTCCTGCAGACTATCGCCGCGAACCTCGGCAGTATGGCAACACCCATCGGGAATCCACAGAACCTGTATCTCTACTCTTCCTTTGGCCTCTCGGCCGGTGAGCTTGTGGGATACATGCTGCCGTTAACGATACTCTCTGCCCTGCTGCTTGTAGCTGCCGTTTTCCTGATGAAAAATAAAGCCATCACCCTCAGCCGGGCCTCCCTTCACCAGGACGGCTGTCCCACGAAGACTTCTCTGATCTTCTATCTGGCGCTTTTTCTCGTCTGTCTGGGCTGCGTCGTTCGGATCTATTCCTGGCCGGTCATGTTTTTCATCATCTTGGCCGCTGTTCTCATAAAGGACCGCTCGTTGTTTATCCGGGTCGACTACTTTCTGCTCCTGACATTCGTCTGCTTCTTTATCTTTATCGGCAATATGGAACGGATCCCTGCGATCTCCGGACTCCTCACGAAGCTGATCTCCGGTCATGAATTTCCGGCAGGTGTTCTCTTAAGCCAGTGCATCAGCAATGTCCCCGCGGCAATCCTACTCTCCGGCTTTACCGACGCAGTGCGTCCTCTGCTTTTTGGTGTGAATGTCGGCGGTCTTGGGACCCTGATCGCATCCATGGCAAGCGTGATCTCCTACCGGGCCTACGCTGAGATTCCGGAAGCAAAGTCCGGAACGTACATGATGGTATTCACCCTTTACAATCTCATATTTCTCATAATTATGTGCGCGGCGGGGTGGATGCTGCTCTCTCTGTAAATCAAGTGTGCGGATGGTTAAATCATTACGTCTGTAACAGAATTTCATATTGTGGTATAAAATATAATATTTTTTCGCTTCGTGATATTGTTCAGGATTTTTTGATTCTGGACAATATTTTTTTGCAAATTTCACGTTAAAACTGGCGGCAAAGTCTTGACAGTACGCATATAATTCCATATAATGAAATCAGTTCCACAATATGGTATATTGAGAGAGTAAATAGGGGAGGAGATATTCTATGGCAGACTTGATCTACGAAGTACACAACCACCTTGCACGCATCACACTGAATCGTCCGAAGCAGCTCAACTGTTTCAGCGAGGAGATGATCCGTCTCTGGACAGAAGCACTGGAAGATGTCCGTGACAACGATGATGTATATGCGCTTCTGCTTTCCGGAAACGGAAAAGCGTTCTGCGCAGGCGGTGACGTCAAGGCAATGGCAGCCGGTGACGGATTCTTCGAAAGTCATGAAGATATCTCCTCCACAGCCCTCGCAAGAAAGAATTCACTCTGGAAGGGAATCCAAAGAATTCCGCTTCTTTTAGAAGAAATCGATAAACCGGTGGTTGCCAAAATCCATGGTGCCGCAGTCGGTGCCGGTCTTGACATGGCTCTCATGTGCGATGTGCGGATCGCCGGGGAGAATGCTTCCATGTCGGAAAGCTATTTTAATGCCGGAATTGTACCTGGTGACGGCGGAGCATATTTCCTGCCCCGTCTCGTCGGCCGGGACAAAGCTTTAGACCTGTTCTGGACAGCCCGCACATTAAAGGGAAAAGAGGCCGCAGATATGGGTCTCGTTACCCACTGCGTCCCGGATGCAGAGCTTGACGCATTTGTGGAGCAGTATATGGAGAAGCTTCTGGCAGCGCCGCAGCAGGCTATGCGCCTCACAAAACGCGCAGTCGTACAGGGTGAGCAGAGTTCTCTGCGCGCCTCCTTAGATCTTATCTCCTCTTTCATGGGAATCGTCACCGAACTCGACGACTACCGTCAGAGGACCAGCGCCCTCGTTGCGAAAATGCAGCGGAAAGCGCAGTAAAACAGCCCATCAACAATCCTTAATTTCAGATAGAAACCCATCACACAAAAAGCGGCTCGTCCCATTGCGGGAAGAACCGCTTTTTGTATTTATGTATTAACTACTTCTCTTCTCCATAATACTTCTCTGTATGTTTCGTATTGACTGCCTCGCAGATCCTCTTTAAACCTTCCTCAAGAGTTGCGCGTGGGCATGCAAGGTTCAGGCGGATAAATCCATCTGAATGCTGTACAAACATATTTCCGCCTTCGAGAAGAACGCCTGCCTTGTATGCAAAGAACAGCGGAAGAACTTCATCCGGTTCAAAATATTTGCTGAGATCTACCCAGGCAAGATACGTTGCCTCAGAAATACGGAAGGTTGCTTTTGGAAGATGCTCTTTTAAGTATTCCTGCGTAAATTCAAAGTTTCCATCAAGATAAGCACGTAACTCCTGAAGCCATGCATCTCCGCCCTCGTATGCGGCCTGGGCAGCTGCAATGCTCAATGGGTTATCAAAGTTATAATGTTTGGAAAGCCAAATGTTTTTTAATCCCTCATCACGGATCATGACATTGGAGATCATGAGACCTGCAAGGTTGAATGTCTTACTCGGCGCCATGCATGTTACAAGCTTTTTATAGTCCGGCATAACCTTTCCCAGCGGAATATGCTTCTGATCAAGCCGGAGCAGATCGCAGTGGATCTCATCAGAAATCACCCACATATTGTTCTTTTCAATGATCTCACCGATTTTCTTTAACTCCTCTTCCTTCCATACACGTCCACTTGGGTTGTGAGGATTGCAGAGGATAAAGAGCGTTGTTTTCTCATCTGCCGCTTTCTTTTCAAGATCCTCATAGTCAATGGTATAGTATCCATCTGTGTTGATCAGATCGGAGCAAACAGACTCGCGGTGGCTGGCATCTGCCGCATATTTAAAATATGCATAGGATGGGGTCAGGAAAAGAACCTTTTCATCCGGTTTGCAGATATACTCAACCATCTCAAACAGAGCCGGGATAATACCGTTGGACATTACCAGTTCTTTGCGGTCGAATGTCCAGTCGTATTTGCTCTTGCACCATGCCGCGAATGCGTCATAATAGCTCTTCTCAAAAACTCTTGTGTAACCGAAAATACGCTTTTCCAGTCTCTTTTTAATTCCGTCGATGACAACATCCGGTGTGGCAAACTCCATATCCGCCACCCACATACGGATAAACTCTTCATCCTGATACGGAAATTTCATTGTCTCATCCGCATGGAAGATATAGTCACGGAAACCATCCGTGTTCATTGCATTCGTATGACGTCTGTCAATGATCTCATCAAAATTATACATATCGTTTTCCTCGCAATTTCATTATTTTTACTGTAATGATTCCTATTTATCTACTGGATTGTTACAGCCTGTCTGATCTTTTTATACTCTTCAAACTCACTGTCTGAGCAGTAGATCATGTGACCCGGGCTTACTTCGTGGTAAGATGGTCTGTTCTCATCACTGTAATTGTGAATCGACGGGTCATAATGGATTTTTACCCTTTTCTTCTCCTTGATCGGATCCGGTTCCGGGATCGCTGATAAAAGTGACCGTGTATACGGATGCAGCGGGTAGCGGAACAGCTCATCCGCATCTGCCATCTCTACAAGCTTTCCAAAGTACATAACTCCGATCCGGTCGTGGGAAAATATCATCCAGATCATACCAATACAGACTCCTGTGATCATATGGAAACGTATCGTTTTCATGGAAAGCTTTGTCATTCGTTTTCTCCTTTCCTCTTGTCGTTTTTTGCACAAAAAAGAGGGGATGCTGATATCTTTTTGTGCAATATGCTTTGCTATGAACACATTGTACCAATCAGCATCCCCTCTGTCAAAACGCCTCTTGTTTCCTCAGAGTGGATTTTTATATTTATTTTTTGAATGAAAATAAACTTTTTTGACCGATCCTCCAAAATTATATCCTTCTCACCAAAAAATCCCCTAATTCTTTTTAGAATATGATTTTTAGGAAACCTGCCAGTTACATTTTTCATACTATCCGGCATTGTTTTTTCCGTCAGGTGATCGCCATCATATTGTAAAGTTTCATCACCCGGATGTCCTCTTTTGATATTTTTAAAGAGGATAAAAGTGCATCATCCTCTTTCAGTTTTTCTTTTGAGAACAGCATCTTTGCTGCGATCGGCATCATAGGTCTGGATGAAAACCCATTAAACAGTCCCCATTTTGTATCTGAATCAAGATATGACGCCAGTAACTGGGCGCTTGCCTTCTCCATCGGAGAGTCCTGATTTACAAGGTGGATATTAGTAACTGCGTTATAATGTTCCATGTATCCCCAGTATGTATTTTCACATTTCTGGTAGTGCGCGTAATCCTTAAAATTCATATACATCATAACTTTATCACGGTTTCTTTCGTCTTTTGAGAGAAGGTCAAATACACAGCGTATTAACTGATTGCTCCTTCCATCAAATATATATCCATAAAAACGGTTTCTTCCCCGAAAGAATGCCGGACAAAACTCGTTCTGCATTTCCTTTCGTTCAAATGATCGCTGTGAGAGAAGCTGCTCTACATGGACACCGATCGCGTCCGCGATCTCGTAGAGCGTTTCAATGTCCACGGCAATCTCTCCTTTTTCATATTTCGAGATCGTTGATTTACTTTTGCAGATCTTTTCCGAAAGTTCGTCCTGCGTAAGATTCTTCGCTTTTCTGTAGTTTCTTATAAGTCCTCCGATCTCCCGGTTTAATTCCGACATTGTTTTCCCTTCCTTTCCCGTAATAGTACCGCCAGCGGTCCCTGCTCTTCATCTCTTTCTGTGTTATTGCAAGTGTCGTTAAAATCCAGATTTTGATAAAATATGACTGTTTTCTTTCCTTTTCCCTTTATTTTAGCACAATACTACTTTAAATTCTATTCCAAATGTAAAATTTTTGCAAAAAGTTTCTTTTAAAGAAACTATTGGGATTTTGACTTTCTTCTCTGAAATCATTAAACTGGAGATATCTTAAACGAAAAGGAGATTCGCCATGCTGTGTATTAAAAATGGTACCCTTCATACCGCAGTTTCAAAAGAACCGGTTTTGGCTGATATTCTTATTGATGCCGGTAAAATTGTAGAAATCGCACCGCAGATCAATGGCAGCTTTGAAAAGGTGATCGATGCGTCCGGGCTTGACGTATGACCGGGATTTGTGGAGGCGCACTGCCATATTGGTCTCGATGGATACGGCTCCGGAAATGCTGGTGCCGATTACAATGAAACAAATGACCCTGTCACTCCGCAGCTCCGGGCTATTGACGGAATTAACGCGATGGATCCGTGCCTTAATATGGCCGCAAAAGCCGGTATCACCTGCTTTGCAACAGGTCCAGGCAGCACCAACGCTCTTGGCGGAACATTTACCGCTATCAAACCGAACGGAAAGCGTGTTGACAATATGATCGTCAAGGAAGCGATTGCCATGAAATGTGCTTTCGGTGAGAATCCCAAGCGACGTTATGGTGATAAAAAAATTGCGACCCGTATGACAAATGTTGCACTGATCCGTGAGGCATTCCGCAAAGCAATCCAGTACAAAGCAAAAGTTGATGCTGCTGATGGTGACATTACAAAGATGCCGGTCTATGACGCAAAATGTGAGGCTCTGATCCCGGTCCTTGAGCATAAAATCCCATTAAAAGCTCATGCACACCAGGCAAACGATATCTTCAACGCGATCCGTGTTGCAAAAGAATTTGGTCTTGATATCACTCTGGAGCATGTCACTGAAGGTCATCTCATTGTAGATGAGCTTGTAAAAGAAAATCTTCCTCTTGCCGTTGGTCCATCCTTTGGACATGCGTCAAAATTCGAAATGCACAATAAATGCTGGGAAACCGCCGGTATCTTAGCCAACGCTGGCTGCCATGTTTCCATCATCACAGACGCTCCTGTTGTTCCTCTACATTATCTTCCGCTCTTAGCAGGTTTTGCAATCAAGGCCGGAATGGGCGAATACGATGCTCTCCGCGCAATTACGATCTGCGCAGCCGAGCATATCGGAATTGCTGACCGGGTTGGTTCTCTTGAAGTCGGCAAGGACGCTGACGTTGTGATCACCAATGGATCCCCGTTTGAAATAAGCGGTCAGATCCATCATGTTTTGATAGACGGCAATGAAATCAGATAATACCCATACCTTTTAACCCTCCTAAACCTCCTTTTATTCACTTCGTTGCCTCTCTTTTTTTATAGTACTGCCGCTGCATCTATTTGCTGCGGCAGTACGCATTCTATATAAGGAAAGGATTGTCATATGAATTCTCATCTTATCGTTGATCTCCACTGTGATACTTTGCTGGAGCTTCGATTCCAGAACAAGCATTTATCGGAATATGAGGGACATATTACCCCGGAAAAGCTCTGTATCGGCAACTCTCTTCTCCAAAGCTTTGCCGTGTTTACACCGACAAACGGAATTGCGGAACGCCACCAGATCACTGATTCTCCTCTGAAATGGTTTCATGATACCGTAGATCTCTTTGATCGCGAGATTACTTCCATGCCGGAACTTTTTATGCCGGTCCGTAACTCCTACGATATTCGGAAAGCACCTTCTCAGAATAAAATTTCTGCGCTGCTCACCATGGAAGACTGTACAGCCGCTGACGGAAATCTTTCCAATCTTCAGACATTCTATGACCGTGGTGTCCGCATGATCGGTCTGATCTGGAATTATGAAAACTGTATGGGATATCCCAGCAGCAATTCCCCCGTTGAGCATGCCCGTAGATTAAAGTCGTTTGGTCTTGAATCTGTTGCCGAAATGAACAGATCGTCCATCATATGAGGTACATCGCCGATGTTGCCGGAATCGATACCGTTGCCATCGGATCTGATTTTGACGGAATTGAGTGTGGTCTGGAAATGAAGGATTATTCGGGATTTCCGGGACTGATCGCCGCTATGGAAAAAGAATTTTCCCCGTCTGAGATCGATAAGATATGTTATCAGAATGCGCTCCGCGTCTTTGCGGATGTACTGCATGACTAAATTTGCTGATTTCTTTATAATTTTGCTTCCTCCAATATTCATTATATAGCCCCCGCCTTATTTTTCCCAAGGTGGGGGCTGGTTTATCGTATTTAGCGAGTCCGCTCCTCTTCCATCACCTCATGGACCTTCTTACGGATCATCGCCGCCTGATGCGGCGTAAGTGTTCCGCCTCCCATTCCCCAGGTGTGGGAGACAGGCACAAAGTCTGCTTTCGGCATCTCTCCGAAAACGATTTCAAAGCAGACGCAGGCAGCGATATAATTTCCAAGATTATTCTGGTGTCCAAAATCTCCTGTTTTCTCTTCTGCGAGATATGGATCTCCGATTCCACACTTCACGACTTCATGATATGCCCTCACCACCGGTGCCAGCAGGATTCCCTTATTTTCCGGTTCTTCACAGAGATGTCGGTACCACTCCATATTTCTCTCCACCATCTCCTGCTCCGACAGGGTCAGCTGATATCTCCATCCATCCCGTTCATACCAGTCTCCCACGTTTCCTGCCTTCCATGGTTTCGCTGTCTTATCCCGGAAAAATCCATACTGATAAGCATGAGGTGCCCACAGAACCATCTTCGCGTGTTTTTCTTCTGCCCTTTTCTTCAGGATTCTGACTGCCTTCTCCATATTTTCCCGCAGCGAATAGTCCTCTGCTCCCGGCTTTCCGCTATGGGTTGACAAAGCCTCATCGCTGTTTCCCGCAAAAAAGCAAAAATCATATTCCTCATTCGCGTCTAATACCTTTTGGCACTGCTCAGCACGTTCCATGCTCTCCGGGATCAGTCCCGCATACTGGGCAAGTCCCGTTCCTCCCCAGTAGCTGTATGCCACCTGCGCATGGTATCCGTCCGCCTCCGCCATCTGACGGAAATATTCATAAGTACTGTCCCAGAGTCCCGTAAAGCTGTTTCCGGTGAAAGCCACTCTCGGTCCGTCCGCAAAATAACTTAATGTTACTTCTGCTGCCGGATCCTCAGACACCCAGGTACGGGACCGCTGCCATGTTTTCCTTTTTTCTTCATCTCTCCATACAAGCGCATGAAAGGGTTCTCCGCGATAAACTCCCGATTTTTCATCATACAGTCCCGGATCTATGATCTGTTCTTTTCCTTCATAAAAGGAAGCCGCATGAAACGGAGGGATATTTTCTGTACGATCTCCACTCTTCCATGTTTCATGCGCCTCGATCCTCCCAATAAACTCTGTCCGTTTTTTTCCTGCGTATTCTGTTGTCACCGTAATATTCCCGACACGGAACGTGTTATGATTTGCGACCCGGATTTCTATTTCTTTATCTTTTCTATATGTTACTGTCATTTCCAGATTATCATAACTATACTTCATAGATGATCTCCTTCCTGTAATTGCCCTTTGTGGCTGATTGATTCCCCGCTCCCCTGTCTCTGTGTATTAGAATAAGACAACAGCCGCCTCTGAGATCAGGGGCGGCTGTCGATCGCAACCGCCTACAATTCTAAGCAGTTACTGAAAATAAGGGGTATATGAAAAATTATATAATGAGGGGGCTAAATCACATATCTTTGACAGAACCGTCAAAGTACCGTTTTGCGGAGTTGCTTCCACGCTCATGAAGCGGATAAAGCTCCGATGCATTCTCCGAAAGTTCCACACCGATACCAGGTTTGGATGGGATTTCCAGATAACCGTCCTTGAATTTTAACGGTTCCTTCACCATTGCATCTTCCTGACCATTCAGGCAGAATCCCGGGAGCTCCTGAATTCCAAGGTTCGGAATGCTTGCGCAGATCTGCAGGCAGGCTGCGGTGGATACCGGACCTAACGGATTGTGCGGGATCACGAGAACATCGTGTGCCTCCGCGATCGCTGCTACCTTCTTTGCGGTGGTGATTCCACCGATGGCGCATACGTCCGGGCGGACATACTGAGCAGCATGGCGGCTCATCAGGACCTCAAATTCTCTAAGACTTGTGAATCGCTCACCGGTAGCAATCGGCACGCCGATTTTCGAAGCAACCTCTGCCATGGTATCGTAATTGTCCGGTGTCACCGGATCTTCCAGAACCATCGGGCGGTATGGCTCGACTGCGCGTCCGAACGCAACTGCTTCCGGAAGTGTCATTCCGCGGTGTGCCTCTAATATGAAATCGAAATCATATCCCACGGCTTCTCTGCAGATCTTCACTTTTTCAAGTTCCATCTCGATACGACCGGAGAAATATTCGTCATGGCCTTCTTTTAAGGACTTGTCATTCCCGTTGACAAAGATCTTCGCTGCTGTAAATCCCTGCTTCTTCAGGTCAATATAGCGCTTCGCCAACTGTTCCGGATCCTTATCCCGCACCATCGGAGATGCATAAACACGGACCTTATCTCTTGTGAGACCGCCAAGCAGCTCGTAGACCGGTACGCCGAGAGCTTTTCCCTTGATGTCCCAGAGTGCGATATCGATGGCGGAAATTGCACTCATGACTACGGATCCGCGGAAATATACGGAACGGTAAAAATTCTGGTTAAAATCCTCGATCTTAAACGGATCTTTTCCTATCAAATATTCCTTGAATTTCTCAATAGCCGCAGCTGTCGCCATCAGATAACCCCAGTTGCCCGCCTCTCCGAGTCCGACGATGCCCTCGTCCGTGTAAACATGGACGAACAGGTAATGTTTCGCAAAAACAAGTTTTACATCTGTGATCTTCATGGTAGTTCCTCCTATAAAAATTTATCCGCGAGGGAGATCGCATCCAGATCTCCCCCGTAAAATCAGAATGCAGGATATACAGTCATGGTATAAACAACATTGACGATTGAAAGCAGAATACAGATCAGCCAGCCACTCTTAAAGAGCGCTTTCAGATCATATCCGCCTTCTCCCATACACATTGCTACTGCCGGTGTCGCCATCGGTGTCATAAATGCAGTCTGGCATGCAGATGCCACGCACATAACAAGTCCCATCGGGGCTGCCCCTAATGACTGGCAGGTCAGAAGACAGATCGGAACAAATACTGCCTGCACGGAACGGTTCAGCATGAACTGGGTCATGAAGAACGGAATGACGAAGAATAAAGCGCCTAAGAGGTAGTTGTTATGGGTACCACCGACTGCTGTCGCGAGCCAGCCACCGATCGCGTCACCGGCACCTGTATTTACAAGTCCGTTTCCAAGTGCAAGAGCACCTGCATAGAGGATCAGCATTTCCCACGGGATCTCAGCCAGAGCCTTTTTCTGATCCACAACTCCGAACATCGCCATCAGGATACTGCCTGCAAGGGCGATCCACCAGGATGCGATGTGGAGCTGTGTGGAGAAAATCAGACCAATCATGGTTACTACAAAGATCACCATACCAATTTTATCAACCATCGGAGACAATTTACTGGAAATATCCTTCTGTTCTTCTGCTGCCGCAAGTTCAACTGCCGCCTTGCTCGGACACATTTTCGGTCCGATCGTCATAGCCCATACCAGACAGAGAATAATAACCGGAAATCTTGCAAAGAAGAAATCGAGCGGAGCAAATTCCAGTCCGGTAAACTGGTAAGTCTCCAAATAACCGTTGAACTCACCAGCTTTCTGGATAGAGGTCGGAAGAGGAAGTGCGAAACAGCAGGCAACCACGATAACCATTAACGGGAAAATGTACTTGGAACGGCTGTTTCCGGTTCTGTCGCAGAGTGCGCAGAGTAACGGTCCAATAATAGCATAAACAACCATCGGGCTTCCCATGAAGTTTGTCAACAATACGCCAAGCAACAGATATCCGAAATAAACTTTCATGAATGAACCATTTGTGAGCTTCAAAAGCCAGTCACACATAATCTTTACGAGCGATGTGCGGCGGAATCCCGATGCTACCATAAAGCATGCACCCATGAGGATCGTATTGACATTTGCGAATCCACCGAGAGCACCGTTTGCGTCCACGCAGCCGGTAATGTAGAGCGCAGCGAGTGATAAAAGTGCAGTGACCCACATCGGGATCTTATTGATAATGTAGCTTAAAAGCGTCAATGCAAATATGACAATGCAGATGACTAATTTAACCTATTGTGCTATTTCAAATAAAACGTTTAAAAACTTGTAAAAACCGCAAAGAATCCCTGTTTTTTTGATAA
>NZ_WQPW01000100.1:0-641 GCF_018785465.1 Clostridium sp. MCC328 | reverse complement strand
CCTGCCTGCCGTATGCATCAAGAAGAGTGGAATCCAGATCCAGAATAACAGCCTGTGGCATCTGAATGCTGTAAATTTCCCTCCGAAGTACTCTGGCAATCGCAAGGAACTGGTTTAAAGTGTCTTCATCCATACGGTTAAAGAATCTTGATACCGTAGGCTGTGATGCAAGCGCATCTTTTTCAAGTACAGACTTGAATACAGGATCATTTGTCAGTTCATCAGAGGCATCATCCTCGAAATAACCGGCAATAATCATATATATCATTTGGAGCAGGTTTTTTGGATCCGAATGATATCGGAATAAAGCAGAATCATTGGTTTTAAACGCTTTTTCTAAAAGCGTATCAATACCAAGTTTGCTTATGAATTCTTTGATAAGAAGCAAGCCTGCATCGGATGAGAGATCTCCTCCATCAAAATTTATTTTAATCTGTCTATTGCTTTCTAAGGCTAAGGTGTTTACAATACTCATAAAGGGCTCCTTTGTTTGGGATTGTTAAGACTTTGAACACCTTAATTTTACCACAAATGGATGCTCTTTTTTCATTCACTTGATAGGTGAAAAGCAATATTCAGCTAAAATACAGTAACTATGTGGCTTTCAGCCACTTTCACGGCTGATCCGTGAATAATCTAGG
>NZ_WQPW01000099.1:0-211 GCF_018785465.1 Clostridium sp. MCC328 | reverse complement strand
TGTACAAAGCAAAGTCATGGCCTTACGAACGGCGTGTGGTATGCAAGGTTGAAAAGCCGGAAAACCAGATGGTTTACATGGACACCTTTGTTGTCACAAACATGGATTCCTCACCAGGGTATCTTATCAAGTTTTACTGCAAGCGAGGGCTGATGGAAAACTTCATCAAAGAAAGTAAATCCGGTTTTGATTTTGCTTCCGTAAGCAGTCA
>NZ_WQPW01000097.1:25294-26813 GCF_018785465.1 Clostridium sp. MCC328 | reverse complement strand
ATCAAAAAAACAGGGATTCTTTGCGGTTTTTACAAGTTTTTAAACGTTTTATTTGAAATAGCACAATAGGTTAAATTACAAATAAGGTAACTATTCAGTACCTTCATAGTTACGTGCAAAAATCCATTCCAGATCAGCTTCGCTGATGGGATTTTTGCCTTCCAGCCTATGTTTTCTTACGGTCAGCGCAGCAAGTGCGCAGACCTACTGAACAGTTACCAAATAAGTATCATATATGCAGGAAGAGATTCCCGGCTGTATGAATATGCAGTTTACATAAAACTGCAAGGGAAATAACAGGAAAAATTTGAGCGCTGTGTCATGGAAAATAGGCTGTGACACAGCGCCTTTTATTTACGCGAACAACGAGCCAAAGTCCGCGCTTGCGCGAGACCTTGGCGACTGTCGCGATAACAAGGGGAAACTCGCGAAGCGTGTTTTCACTTGTTTACGATTTACAATAGTGACAATCTGTCATTTTTTTGCGTCCACCCTATTGACTGGAAAGAATGAAAATGTTACGATATTTAGATGTTCAAAATATTTTAGACAAAAATGATTTGATTTTACAGGAATCCGGCTGCGTCGGATCAGAGAATGAAAGAGGAAATACCTATATGAAGAAGATTGGAATCGTAACAGACAGTCACAGCAGCATCAGCCAGGAAGAGGCGGAAAAACTTGGGATTTTTGTCCTGCCGATGCCGTTTTACATCGATGGGGAGTGCTATTACGAGAGCGTGACCCTGTCCCGCGAACTGTTTTTTGAGAAGCTGGCGGCCGGGGCGGATATTACGACGTCCCAGCCATCCCCGACTGCGGTGATGGAAATCTGGGATAGGGCGCTGGAGCAGTTTGAAAAGATTCTTTATATGCCGATCAGCAGCGGTCTCAGCGGTTCCTACGAGACGGCGATGATGTTGGCGAAGGATGAAGCGTATGAGGGGCGTGTCCTCGTTGTAGATGACGGGCAGGTTGCGGCTCCGCTCCATCAGATGGTATTGGATACGCTGGATATGATCGAAAAGGGATATGAGGCGGAACAGATCCGTGATCTCCTTGAAAGGGCGGGAGACCGGATGATGATCTATATCGCGCTCCAGACACTGGAGTGCTTAAAGAAAGGCGGAAGAGTGACACCGGCGGCAGCGGCGTTGGGGTCTGTGTTTCATATTAAGCCGATCCTGAAGCTGCAGACAGGAAAGCTGGACTCCTTTAAGAAATGTCATGGGATCGTAAAAGCAAAGAAGGCAGCCATCGAGGCCATGCAGGCGGAGATCCAGGATAATTTTCAGGATGCGTTAAATGACGGTGCCCTCCACCTTCTGGCGTCCTCCAGCGGAACAGACGAGGAGAATGCGGCATGGGTCGAGGAGATCAAGGAGGCATTCCCGGGCGTTCCGCTTCTCTACGATAATCTGTCCCTCGGCGTATCCTGCCATATCGGACCGGGCGGAATGGGAATCGGGTGCGCGGTGGCACCGGATTATAAGAGAGTGTAAAAGCGCAGGGTATGGTT